>JAOUOA010000561.1 GCA_029880625.1 Spirochaetia bacterium | reverse complement strand
TGATTCGAATCCCCACAGCCCAACCGGTCGGGGGAGCCAGACATATCCCTGGAATATAGAATATTACGCAGAGATAACAGACAGAGTCCTTGATCTCTGCTACAGCAAAACCTGCCCGGATTGCGGGGGGAAGCTGACAAGACGAATAACAACAAGAGACTACAGCATCCGCTGTCCGGAATGCCTGTATCAGACCTCCCGGTACTCTTACACACCGCTTCATCACATGAAACTTCCGCACTGGATGTTCGGATATGTGCTTCATGAATCTTTTCTTCACTATCCAAACGTATTAACAGCCAGAGAGATCCAGAAGCGGCTGCGTATCTCTTACAATGCATCTTTGAATCTGAAAAGGCGCATCCAGCTCTTTGCCAGTACCCAGATGGAGGGCGTGCGGTATCTGATGCATGAGGAACTGCGCCGGGAGTTCAAAGACTTCAACTTCCCGAAAGAAGACAGAGACCTGAGGAAGTATACAGAGAAAAAGCCGGTGGTGCATGCAGATACAGTTGTGCTGTATTCAGCCTCTCAGCGAGCGAATAAGGGGCGGAAGCGGTATCGTCACGGCGGCCAGACTGCCAGTATTTACATGTCTGATAAATTAGGCGGGCGCCAGATAGGAACGTTAACCCATGTAATAAGCTGGAAAAACGGCCCCTTATGCATGGAATCCATCCCGGACCAGAAGATGGGAACCATAAAGCCTGTATTGGATAGGGTAGTACCTGATCACACACCCCTCTTTACAGATGAGGGCTATAAGTTCTTAAGACGCTTGAACCGCAATCACAGGATGATAAACCATTCGGCGCGGAGCACCGATCAAAGATGGAAATACTCCCGAAACCGCTGGAGCAATAACGGAATAAACAACCAGGTAGCCGAAGGTAACGGCAGACTTGTAAAGAGCGCCTTTTCCAATTACGGCTACATCAATCCTTTATATTCAACTTTGTATCTGAATGAATATTCGTATCTGAAGTCAGCTCAGTATTACGGAATGGAGTCCATAGCCCTGGCAGTCCATGCAGGCAATCCAGGCAGAGAGAGTCTGTCCATTCGCACACACCATCGTCCACACAAAAGCGATCCCATCAATACAGAGAGTCGGTCCACTGCTGGACCACGATCCATTTCACCCAGAAGCAATCCATTCCGCCATGCACTCAGTCAATCCGTCAGCTCGAAATCATCACAGCACAAGAGCAGTCCCATCGCCAATCGCATCACTTCATCAACCATGAACGAAGGCAGATCCGGGATACGAAAGGCGGTACCCAGGGATTTGTGCGGATTCGAATTATTAAATATTCCGGGGGCATCTCAAGGGTCAAAAAACTGGCTGAAATCGCAGATCAGTCTTCTGAAATACAGGACAGAGACTCAGGAAAACAGGACCAGAAGCAATGAAGAGCTGAATAAAGACCAGAGGACCCTGAAGCGAATACTTCGAAAACGTGCCAATGATGAACTGAGAAATGCCAATGAAGAGTATGAGTATTTTCTTGAAACTACATCCAAACGACATCTGAGGCTGAAAGAAAAGGCCTATCAAAAAGCTGCAGGGACTCTCTGGAAGGCTCTGGAGGGCAGGCGAAGGTCAGTATCCCTGAATTTGCTTTTGAAGGGGCTGAGAATCAATCGTAAGCAGATATACCGGATCATTGATCGGTGGTCCGAACTCGGTATGATACATTCAGAACAGCCGGAACAAAAATCCCATATCGACACACGCAAAGATTATATGATCCGGCAGCGGGTGACAGTGCTCGTTCCGGTTAGATATACAAAAGATAAAATCAAGGAGTTTACACATGGCAAAGAAAAAAGATAAAGAATATGTTTTCAGAGCACAGGATTTTTATGATCTCCTGGAATCACAGGAATACAGATGTGCGCTGACGGGACGGGAACTGAAGCCCGAGAATACAACGGCAGAACATATCGTTCCTTTGAGGATGGGTGGCAGACATGAACTTAAAAACATCTATCTGATTGATCAGAATGTATCCCGTCTCAAACGCTATCTCTCCGAAGAGGAAGTGATCCGTGCAGCTGCAGATATTGTCCGCTATCGCGGCAATGATTACGGATTCACGCTCAGCCTGAAGGGAAAGAAAAGAAAATGAAGTTCCCTTACTGGAAGCTGAAAAGCGTTTGTGATGGTTTTAATTACAGAGTCGTTCGTTCTGAATGGATACCGGAAACGATAGAGGTCTATTCGTGGGGGAAGTGTATGGAAAATTCCTGCAAGGGTTTTCTGACACAACTGCGTCAATTTACAGAATCTGTAAAAGAAGATCCGGATTGGAAGTTTGTGAGAATCGAACAGCGGGAAAAACTGGAAAAGCGGAAATCCCGGTATCTGACAGATCTGGAAATTAAATTGAATCAGTCATTTCAGGACGAAAGGCGCTTTCATCCTGATCTTTTATCATTCCGTATAAGGGCCTATCATGAAGCAAGCAAGATGAGATTTGTGAAGAATTACCGGGGAGTGTTTTTGAATACGAAGACTGTAAGTTTTCAGAAAAGAGCAGAT
>JAOUOA010000560.1 GCA_029880625.1 Spirochaetia bacterium | reverse complement strand
GGTTTGAGCCCAAGCTGAAATCCGGTTTCCTTGTGAATCCTCTGGACTGAAGGATGCCAATTTCAGTCTTTTTTTTCGGTTTTGATTTCGCCGGGTTTTGAATTCTTTGCCCTGTCCGGGTTTGTAAGCGGTAGAAACACTTTTCGTTTTTCATCGGCTAGGATTCTTTCTTTTTCCTGGAATTCTTTCATTGCTTCTTCTCTGAAAAAGCGCTGAGAGGAAAATCTGGAACTCTCTGAGTCGGGCTTGATTCTTTCATAGGTTCCATCTGAGTTCAGCATGCGTGCATTATGGTTATCGCGGAAGACTGCATCTAGAATTCCCGTGATTCTTTTTACAAGATTGGTATCTGTAACGGGAAAAAAGATTTCTACTCTTCCGTTTAAATTCCTGGTCATGATGTCTGCTGAAGCGATATATAGTCTGGGCTTCCCGCTGTTTTCAAAATAATATATTCTGCTGTGTTCGAGGTATCTTCCAACAATGGATTCCACTCTGATGTTTTCACTGAGGCCCGGTATTCCCGGCCGAAGGCAGCAGCTGCCCCGCACGGAAAGCTCAATTTTTACACCAGCCATAGAAGCACGGTAAAGATGAAGAATCATTTCCGGATCGACAAGGGCGTTGATTTTAATCCGAATTTTTGCAGGCAGGCCTTTTTCAGCATTTGCAGTTTCTTTTTCAATCATATCGCTGAGTGTTTTTCTAAAATTTATAGGCGATACGGATACTTTTTTAAATTTGGGAACCGATGAATATCCGGTCAGAGCATGAAAAAGCTTGGTTATATCATTGTTGATGTCAATATCGCTCGTGATGAAGCTGAGATCCGTATAACTGCGTGCGGTAATGGGATTGTAATTCCCGGATGAAAGATGTACGTAAGAATGCACGCCGTCATCTTCTTTTCGGATAATCTGCAGGGCTTTGCCGTGAAGCTTGAGTCCCAGAAGCCCGTAGACAACGTGAATTCCATGCTCTTCCATTCGTCTTGCCCAGACAATATTATTTTCTTCGTCAAAACGAGCTTTCAGTTCGACAAGAACTGTTACCTGCTTTCCGTTTTCCGCAGCTTCAATGAGAGCACGAACAATGGGACTGTCGCCGCTGGTTCTGTAGAGCGTCTGCTTGATGGCAAGAACTCTGGGATCTTTTGATGCATAGGTTACAAGATCAACAACGGTTTGAAATGAATCATACGGATGATGCAAAAGTATGTCTTTTTCCTTGAGATGCGCGAAAATATCTTCAGGTTTTTTTGAGGGAAAAGAGTTTCGTGGAATGAAAGGAATGTCTCTATGCTCGGCAAGGTCTTTAGTCTTGCGGTAGATTTCCATGAGGTCCTGAAGATTTAACAGTCCGGGTCTTTCGTAAATTTCTTCTTCTTCAAGTTCAAGCTGTGTTCGGATGAATTCTTTGATGTCTTTCGGCATTCCCTTGCGGTAGTTGAGTCGTACGGCTTCTCCCCATTTTCTGTTCTTCAGCTCTTCATCAATGGTAGAAAGAATATTTTCTGATGCAACTTCGTCAATGGAAAGTTCTGAATTCCGGGTGATTGTAAAGCCGTGCATGCTTTTAACGATACTGCCCTGAAATAAATCTTCAGCATGAAGTTTTAAGATTTCTTCTAGAGGGAGCAGTCTTTTTTGAATTTTACCATTTGCAGAATTCAGAGGAATTTCAAGAAAGCGCGGCAGAACATTGGGCACTTCAACAAAAGCATAAATAAATTCAGATTTGGAAGTCCGGGACTGGAGTATGATAGCCTGGTTCAGTCTTGCATTCGTGATATGGGGGAAGGGATGGGCAGGATCCACTGCAAGAGGCGTTAAGATTCGAAAAACTTCTTTTTCAAAAAAATCAGCGACAAATACACGGTCGTCTTTAGTAAGTTCTTTGTAGCTGGTAATGACATCAAGACCTGCGGATTGAAGTTCCTTTAATATTTTTTCCAGCAGTTCATACTGTACCTGAACCATTTTATGGGCTGTAAGTGAAATTTCTTTTAAGGATTCTCTGGGAGTCAGTCCGTCAAAAAGCGGTTCGTTTACAGATGATGCGACAACCTGTTTTAAACCAGCCACTCGGACCATAAAAAATTCATTGAGATTGGATTCTGATATAGTTAAAAATTTAAGCCGTTCAAGGAGTGGATTGTCTTCTCTTGCTGCTTCTTCAAGAACGCGGAAATTGAACTGCATCCATGAAAGTTCCCTGTTTAAAAAAAGATTGTGATTGCTCAGATTTAGATTTTCTAAAATTTCTTTTTTTAGAAGCGGATTTTTTAATGGTTTCTGTCTATAGTTTACGTAGCCAGTATTAAAAGGACTTTTCTCAGGCGCCTTTCCGAAATTGGTTTTATGTAAAATTCCTTTTTGTTTCATAATGTTGCATACAGCGAAGCGGAAGACCGAGATTGCTGATTTTTCAAAAAATGATAGAAATGGCCAATCTGTCAAATCTTTTATTTTTTAAGAAAAAAGTAGATTGTCTCTGAAGTGGCAATTTATTAAATTCTCAGTTGAATTTCATTTTTAAAATAAAATCATTTACTTG
>JAOUOA010000559.1 GCA_029880625.1 Spirochaetia bacterium | reverse complement strand
TTTTTCTCAGACGGTCGGCTTAAAATACAATTTTAATACAGGGGATAAGGAACTCGATATATCTCTCAATAACTGGAACATTCAGGCGAAAGCAGATCTTAAAAATACAATCACCGATCTCAGCGTTTCTTACAGTATCCCCGAAGTAAAAATTGAAGCCTATCTCAAGGTTGAAAAAATGGAACCAGCAGAGATTTTAATGGCTGCTATGATTGCCGATGTCGCAGATAAAAATGTGGAAGAAGTAGTCGAAGAATATCAGGAAAATAAAGATAAGGGATGGGGTGTCATTGCAAAAAATATGGGAATCAAGCCGGGTTCCCGTGAGTTTCACGAATTAAAAAACAAGCATAAAAAAGAGAAAACCGGCAAAGGAAAAAAAGGAAAGCATTCAAAAGGCAAAGGGAAAAAAGATTGATATTGGCAAATGGGAGATTTGCTGACCCGTTTCAAATATGTTTACATTATTTCAAACCATAGAATTCTGCTGAAACGGACTGTATTATTTATGGTGCGCATTTTTCGTAGTCTATATCGTAAGTTTCCCCGGAATCTGATTCCTCAAATTTTTCGCCTTATGAAAATATTTTTCATCCTTTCGCCGTTAGTGGTTCTTTCTGCAGCGTCACGAAGCGTTTCAGGAATTTATTGAAATACGATGAATAAAAGAATTTTTCTAAGATTCATTAATTTCTATCCCCCCTTCCTTGGCGCAGGAATTCGTGTCTCCTATGACAGGATCACGTTTCGAAGTTTTAAAACAAAATTAAAGCGCCGATTCTGGAATCAGAATTACATGGGGACGCATTTTGGAGGATCTCTCTATTTAATGTGTGATCCTTTTTTTGTTCTTATATTGATAGAAAATCTCGGTGAAGATTACATCGTATGGGATATTTCAAGTAAAATTAATTTCATTAAAGCTACCGGGAATGAAATTGAGGCTGAGTTTTCAGTATCGTCTGATGAAATAGATTCCATCAAACAAGATTTGGAAATAAAAAAGAAAATAACAAGGACCTATCATACTGAAATTATTGATGTAATGAACAAAGCCGTAATTGCTTCTGTAGAAAAAACTATATATATTCGAAAAGCGGGACGATTGAAGAGTCGATTGGTAAAATCGATGCAATAAATTCGCTGAAGTTACATAGCAATTTCAATGAGAGTTCAAATTCCTTTATAAACGAAAACGACAATATTTTACAATCATTTTCAAGGCTTCATCTTGTTAACCGTTTTTTTAATAAGAGAAAAGGACGTTCCGTAAATACATAAAAGAAAAATGCAATTAAAAAACTAATAATAATTGTCAGAATATGCATAAGGATATAGACAAGTAGATTAATCTTATGTTGAATATTGCTGTCATAAAGGACAAAAACGAATCCTGCAAGCATGAGTGCTATGAACTGCCATAAATACATTCCGTAACTTACACGGGCAATCGGAGTAAAAAATCTTAATTTTAAAAAATCAGCAACTCTGTTTTTCCCATTCAGGGCTGTAATGAAAATTAAGGCATAAGCTGCCTGGTAAAGATTGACTTGAAACGGAATCATAAAATGAAAATCTATGGAATTATAAAAATTTTTTAAATGTCCTGCTGTAAAAAAAACAAATGTGAATATATTGATTAACACAAAATTTCTCGGTAAAATATTCTGGATGACCTTAGTATTGTAGTAAACATCCATGATACAAATTCCAAGAATAAATCCATCATACCTCAGGTGAAATGGACGAAAAAGAAGATAAAGTTCAGAGGGGCTGCTCAAAAATGAAAAGTGAACCAAAATTCGAAACAATAAAGGAATTGTATAAAGAACTGCATATGCAGCAAGCCGACTTCTGAAATTTAATTTAAATAAAAAGATGGAGGCAAAAAGAGGAAAGATGATGTAGAATTGCTCTTCTAATGCAAGGGTCCATGTATGCGGATGATATGATATTATGTAATTGGCTATGTATATAAAATCGTAGAATAATGCAGCTAATTTAATGGTGAGCTCTTCCCTTAAAGAGTTGTCAATTGGTATGAAAGTTATTTGGACTTTTGCGGCAACAAAAGTTAATATCAGAAAAATATAAAATGCAGGAAATATGCGTAAAGAGCGTTTGATATAAAAATTTTTAAAGTTAATCTTTCCGTGTTTTTTAAAACTGTTATACAATCCTCCTGAAATTAAAAAACCGCTTAAAATAAAAAACAAATCTACCCCGGATCGCAGATTGTATAAAACATCTCTAACGATTGTGTTTATCTGATAATTGCTGTTGTCAAAGATTTCTGCTGTATGGGTAATAATTACAAAAAGGATTGCTATGGCTCTGAGACCATTTAAACTCTGTATTTCTTCATTGTTTTTTTTAAATACTGAAGCTATGTTTTCTGAAATCATGGTATTCCTTTTCTATAAAGATTAATGTTTTTCTTTAGTATTTAGAAATGTTTTTTCTGTAAAGAATTATTTTCTGACAGGTATTTAGATAGAGTGTTTGAATAAGTATGTTTTGACCGATGCAGTTGGTATTGTTTTCGGCGATTTTAATTTTCTGCAATT
>JAOUOA010000558.1 GCA_029880625.1 Spirochaetia bacterium | reverse complement strand
ATTCAAATAAACTCTCATTTAACTTATTATAAAGTCTTAGATCTACCTTCAGTCAAATCTTCTGGTACTCTGGAACATCTGTAGTGTCAATCTTTTCAGTATATGTAAAATACATCATCCCTCCAAGTAAATTCATGACGATTTGAATCATTAAAAAAATATTATAAATATCCGCACCATCATCAATATCGATTATCTTAAACAAATAATAAAAAGCTGCATGTCCCACACCAATTCCTGATGGAGCAACGGGAATTATGGTTGAAACGATACCGAAAGTAATGATGACTGTAATAGAAAAATAATCAGCAATAGGAATATCTAAAGAATAAATGATCATTAAATAAGCAAGAATTATTAAGACAAATGATACCAGGGAAAGAGAAAAACTTATCAGAATCATCCTCCGGTTGCGACCCAGCATAGCAAATCCATCAAGTATATTATATACTTTTACTTTTATTTTTCTGTAATGTTTACCTCTATAAATATGACTATTTTCATACATCCTTTTGATTCCTGTAGAAGCATAGATAACTGCCAATATGAAACCAAGAAGAATGAATGCCAGAATAATGAAAAATATAAGTTTTTCATTATCACCGATTCTTTCTATATTAAAAAGGGATATAAATACGGTTAATAATAAAAGTCCAGTAATACCGCTGATTCTGTCAGCAAACAATGACAGGAAAATTTTTATTTTAGATTTCAGGATAGATTTCTTATAAAGATAATATCCCCGTACAAAATCTCCACTTACGGAGCCAGGAAGCATCATACTAAAATAATTACCGATAACGACTATCCTGAAAGCATCAAAAAATCTTATTTCCGTATTGAATTCCTTCAATATCAACTTCCATCTCAATGTGATTAAAGGTATCAGTAAAAAAATAAAAATTAATAAAATAACAATATAGATTTCTTTATGCACCCAGATTACAGATAGTTTAGAAAAATTCAGTTTATTTGAATTAATTAAAAAAATTATAATTCCTGTAGAAATTATAATTTTAAATATTAAGGTCAAATTTTTTTTCACTTATTCTTTCTCATCAAAACAAGAAGTATTTTTTGTTTGGAATTTATGCAATGACTCCTCTAAAAAAATATTTGTATTCTCAGAATAATTTTCCAAAACACGGAACAAAACCCTCTATTTTGTCCCGTGTTTCAATTATCAGAAGCAACCAATCAAGCTGAAATTACTTTTCGCTTTCCCAGCCGAGATGCTCTCGCAACTTATTAGCGACAGGAATTTCAGCATCAATTATTATTTTTTTTCCGTCACCCATTGCCTTTTCAATTTTACGCACAGCTCCGACAAGCTGACGAAATCCTGCAGGCTCCACTGATGCCGATTGATCAGATCCGTACATGGCCCTGTCCAGGGTTATATGTCTTTCAAGTGAAGATATTCCTAGAGCAGCTGCTGCATAAGATATGGCAAGACCCACTTCATGCCCACTGTAACCCACATTACACTTAAAATGTTCCCGTAGCATGGGTATCGCATTTAAATTAGCGTCTTCATCCTTCATCGGATATGTTGAGACAGCATGCATTAACTCAAAAGGGCATGCTGCATCACGAAAGATTGAAACTGCCTTTTCAATATCATTCATATTGGACATTCCGGTGGAAATAAATGTGTGTTTTTTCTCACTCGCCACCTCTTTTAAAAATGCATGATCTACGATCATAGCAGAGGCAATCTTATTATGCTTCAGATCAAACTGACGTAAAAATTTCTGACTTTCGACGTCCCATGCAGAAGCAAACCATTCGATCCCCTTGCTCTTACAATATGCGTCAATTTCATCATATTCTTTTTTTTCAAACTCCAGTCCCAGTTTTTGATCTCGCTGTGTTTTTCCCCAAGGACTTTCTCGAGAAGAGTCTAAAAATTCTTTTGTATACACCTTATCAATATTTCTTTTTTGAAATTTTACCGCATTGCAGCCAGAATCAACAGCAATATCAATCAGTTCTTTTGCTATTCCAAGATCGCCATTATGATTGATCCCAACTTCCGCTATAATAAAAATACCCATCTTAATCTACTCCTATGCTAATAATTTTAATACATCTACTTTTAATATTTTTTCAAGAAAGTCGCGAAATACGCCCTCTCCACCTTTACATACCGTTATATAATCGGCAAGTTCTTTAATCTTTTCATGAGAATCTGAAGGGCATATTTTATAACCGCACTCCCTCATAACATAAAAATCATTCAGATCATTACCTATATAAACCGTTCTTAATAAATCAATTTTTTTTTCATCTACAATTTTACGGAACAGGTTGTGCTTACTTAAACCTGCCCCATATACAACCTCCACAAGTAGCTTCTCAGATCTGGCTTTAACCACTTTATTTTTTTCCGTAGATAAAATAAGAATTTCTTTCCCAATTTTTCTAAGAATTTCTATAGCAAGTCCATCAGACCTTGAGCAGACGACAGATTCTTCACCGTTTTCACTCACTATAACCCTGTTATCCGTTAACACACCGTCAAAATCTGTAATAATCAAATCAAAATTTTCCAGTTTCACCAAAATCTC
>JAOUOA010000557.1 GCA_029880625.1 Spirochaetia bacterium | reverse complement strand
TCCTCCTGCAAACATGTAGGAATCACCGATTGTTTTCAGTTTTTCCAGTCCGTATCTGTCCAGGATGAAATCGTAAGCTTTGAAGCATCGGTCCAGTTTATGGACCAGTTCCACAGGCACCATATCACCTGCTGTTCTGCTGAAGCCTACAAAATCTGTAAAGACAACAGTTGCTGAATCATAATGTATGGGAGCCGGGGCTTCCTCTTCTTTGAGTGTTTCGGCAATACTTTCAGGAAGAATATTGCGAAGCAGCTTATCGCTTCGTTCCAATGCATTCTGCGCCAGATCAAAGTAGTATTGAAAAAGCGCAGAATTCTGAACATTATCCAGCCTTTCAATCAGACTCCTGTAGGATTCCAGTGGAGCAAATCCCATTGCGGCAAACCTTCGTTCAATTACACGGCTTAAGTCATTCATAATTCTCAAAAGATGCGAGATTGGCAGTCCTCTTTCAATCAGACGGGTTTTAATCATGTTGTCTATAGTTGACTGAAGCAGCCGCTCTTTAGCATCTTCAGAAGGATCTTTCGCATATTTTATGCGTTCCATAAAAATTGCATTTATGAACTTGAAGGAAGAATCTTGATAGGAATCGCGTCCGGCTGTTCTCGCAAAATTTTCCCACCAATCACAAATCAAATTCGGAGAAGATTCATTCACTTCAAGGGGTTTGCTGGAACTGATTTCTGGAAAAAGATCTTCGAGTTCCTTGATTAACGCTTTTGTATGTTCTTCAAATGTGATACCCTCTGCGGTTAAATTGGCAAGCAGCTCTGGAGATTTATTAAGTTCTTCTTTTAAATGATGATAATGACAGACAGCCATTTCTTCAGAAGACTTTTTACGGATCTCATCATTTTCTTTCAGAAACATAATTAATTTTCAGAAACCTGCACCAAAACGCTTTGTATCTGTAACGTTTTTACAAAGAAGTTATCCAATAATTTGTAAAAGACAATAACGGCTTATTTAAAACGCCCTTTTCCTGGATGACCGCCTCTCATTTTACCGAATTGATTTAAATGTCCCGGAGTAATTTTCATTCCAGGTTTGTCATGAAAATGACAGTGCACGCAGTTTGCAAAAAAAAGCAAAAGTAACGGGGAAAAAATTGATAGTTTGATTTTCATAGAAACTCCTGGTTTTACATAATGGGATTTATCAAAATGCACCAGTAAAAGAGATTTCTCTCGATAACAGGGATCATTTTACAAAATCTTCTTCAGCCTTACAGTGATTGTCCATTTAGATTTTCTTACAACCATTTTTTCAGTTTCCTATTGAGTCCAAAAACATTTTTTATTTTGATTGTTCAAATCATAGACTTAATAATACCTCTGAAATGGCATTATAAATAACTTTACTGAAAGATCTGAATATAAATTTGATATACAGGCAATTCTTAAATTTAGATTGCATAAGACTGAATTTCAGCAGATGAGCAAATTAACTTCCTGTAAGATTTTTTAAATATTCTGAAGCTGATTCTAAAACCTGATCTTTGATTTTTTCGGCATGCGCATGGTAATAAAGAAGGGTACATTCAACGGGTTTATGCAGATTATCCCGGTGCGGGAAATCTGTCCATGCCAGAACAGGGATATCATTTAAATCTCTGTCCACAACAATCCAGGCATCATTTTCCAGGATTAGATCCAGAGTACGAAGACCTTCCAGTTCAAATCGAATTGCTTTTTTTAAACGAAGCTGCCTGACGCGGATTTCATTGAACCGTGCGGCGTCCAGAGCCTGTGTGCCTTTTTCGTAAACGGGAATGTCTTCCAGCCATCTGTTCATGGAGAAACTCCTCGAAAGAATTTTCCTGTTAAAATCCGCTAATCATCAATAATATCTGATTCATCTGTATGATCAGTATCATCATGATCGCCGTACAGCTCAAAGCCTCCCGTCCATCCAGCCTGCTTTGCTTTTTCTATGGCTTCGTCATGGATTCGGATAAATTTTTCTTTAAGCTCCGGGGGGAGGTTGCTGACAAGAAAACCGTATTTCTCCCATTCCGTATTGACCTTGATCCAGAGATCTTCAACTCCCTGAACCAGCCAGCCTTCGCAGGTTTCTGTTTCCGGAAGAATTCCGAATACCCAGGCATCGCGAATGATCTTTCCCGTATCTGTCATGCCGGCAAAAACATCATTATGAATGCCCACGTATTTTCTGGGGTTGTCTGCCAATGAATTATCCTCAGGTTGTAATACTTGCAAAGAGAACGGGCAGCTTTTCCGGAAGTTTATCCACATGATCGATAATCGTATAATTATTGGCGCCGAAAATGCGCTTCACATAATTATCAGCCATGGGATCCAGAGTCAGGCAGTAAGTCATAATGCCTCTTGTAAAAAGCTCTTCCACAGCTTTTTTGGTATCATGCCGGAGATGCTGCGGATCTCTTTCGTCAATATCTGCAGGTTCACCGTCTGTGACAAGGAGGATCAGCTTTTTTCGTTCCGGCTGCTTTAAAAGATGCGCTCCTGCATGCCGCATGGCTGCGCCCATTCTTGTGGAATAGCTTCCCCGCATTCCGGCAAGTCTGGACTTTGCATCATCGTCAA
>JAOUOA010000556.1 GCA_029880625.1 Spirochaetia bacterium | reverse complement strand
ACCCTTTTTGAAAGAAGACCTCCGGGAGTTGTGACAAGATAAGGTTCACTGAAAGCATTTTTTTTTGCCCGTTCAAGACTGCTGGAAATTCCTCCTGCCGAAAGATCAATATCGCCTTTTTCAACGGCTTTCAGTAGGTCCGGAAGATTAAAAAACTTAACTTTAAGCTCAACGCCGAGTGATTTAGCAAGAATTTGCGCAATTTCCATGTCAATCCCAGGGCCTCTGCTTTTTTTCCCTTCTATATGGAAGGGATAATAGTCTTTTTGAAGACCCACCAGAATGTACCCCCGTTCAGAGATTTGCTTGAGTCTTCCTGATGATGCCTGAATTCTTCCGGAGATTTGAGCCGATAGGGTCTGAAATGATAGAAAATAAAAAAACAGTGAGAAAAGCAATCCTGCTATTTTAAAATAGGGTCCTGTCATGATTGTTTTTATATTCCATAGAAACATCAGGTCAATAAAAAAAAGATATGATTTTTCTGTAAATGCGAATGATTTGCGGCCAAATCAGTATTTTATAAGTCTGCATTCTCAAATTTTTGAGATGCGTTTTTTAACCATTCCTGTACAGTTTTGCCTTCTTCTGCTCTTTGGAAATGAAAGTTGATTTTTTTATATACAAGATCTGAATTTAAATACGGCATACCGAGCATGGTCCACAGGCGAATTGAGGTTTCGCTTTGAAATCTGTGGAATGTTGTTGAAAACATATCCTGCTTTCCTTCTATGAAATCTTCAAGGTCATTGGCCCAGTAGCTTTCGTCAAATGATTCAGCGGAAGTTTTTTCCTCGAAATTGAAATTCCCAAGACCTACAGAATAGTAAAATTTTGTGTGGGATTCTGCAGTTCCGTAAATTACTTCAATCGTATAGGATTTACTTTTATTCCTGTGGATGATATCTTTCAGAGGTTCTTCAGGATTTGTGATTTGGAACGGGAAAAAACGATTTCGAATGACATTTTCAATCAGGATTTTCTGTTTTTCAATATTTCTGGATTCATTGAAGATCGGGCCGTAAGGAATTTCTCGTGAACCGTCAAATCCAAACTGCATGGTTACGGGTGTAAAGTATATCGATTCCAGGTAGGGTGTTTTGTTTTCTTCTGCAATTTTCCCGTTTTCAATTTCTGCATACCTGCCAGGTTTCTGGACTGAAAAATTCAGAGTCCGGCCGAACTGAAGAGCTGTGTTTTTTTCTTCTGTTAAAATATCAGAAAGAGAAAAAGGCGCAGAGACAGTTTCATATCCTGGAAAAAGAATCGGCGAATGGATCATTCCCTGTCCTGTGAAAATTTTAATCATACCGGGCAGTACCCAGAGTTCGGGATACTCTGCCTCTTCCGAATCAAATTTTTCATATTCCCATTCCATTTCAAATTTTCGTTTCTGCCGGTACTGTTTTAACAGACTTTTTCTTCTGGCTGGAGATTCTGCATCGTAAGCTGTGAAAAGAGCTTCCAGTTCATTTCTTGTTGCAATATAAATCCGATTTTTGTATTTTTTATTTTTAAACCGGCTGTAGATCAGATTCCAGGCGTCAGCTGATTCAGGAACCGCACAGTCAACTTCATGAAATAAAACCGTATCTTCGGCTTCAATTAAAAGAGGCATGACATCTGATTCATTGCTTGAATATGTTTCCTGAAAGGCAAAAGCAGTCAGGGAAATTCCCTTCCAGTTCTGAGTTTCATTATGTTTGAGTATAATGATCCCTGGAGGTTTTAAAAAATTCTCAAAAGTTTCTTTAAGATAAATCATGGATTCGGGAATGATCAAATCCGGTTTTGAGTGTCGGTAGATTTCCATCAGTGTGTAAGGATCCAGATGGTCGCAGTGGGGATGAGAAATAAAGATTCCGTCGAGATCATGAAGCATGTTTTGGCTGAGTGTAACAGAAGGATTCCTTGCCATAAAATCGCCAAAGGCATAATCAGAAAGCCAGGAATCGCACAGCAAAGAAACAGGTTTTTTATGACAGGGAAGTTCCAGTATAAATTCGGAATGCCCCAGGTAATGGATTTTCATAGATTCAATTGCCTGCTGAATCCATGAAAATCAAGAAAGAATTTTTTTTATGGCGCAGATTTTTAAAAGAAAAGCGAAATGGATATTCAATCTTAAAGATTAATTTTTTTTAGCACAGGTTTCATTGAATCTTGACAGTTTCTAATATTTCATAGATTAAGGCATATGACATCGGGAATAGCTGAAAAATTTATGGCGGATGAGGAACTGCTTACAAGGTCGCTGGAATATGCAGAGCGGGCTCAAAAAATCGGATCAGATGCGAGGATAGCTTTCCGTGAAATCCGAAGAAGTTCTACGGCACTCAGAAATCAGGCATTAAAAAATGTTGCTGAAGCTCTTGTGCATCCTGAGAATATCATTAAAATTCTGAAAGCAAATGAAAAAGATCTTAAAGCTGCCAGAGCTGCTGAAATGAGTCCTGCGATGCAGGACCGTTTAACCCTGGATGAAAAGCGCATTCATGGAATTGCCGGTGCAGTGATGGAAATCGCCGCTTTTCCTGATCCTGTAGGAGAAATCATTTCCGGCGGAGTTTTAGTAAACGGCATTGAAA
>JAOUOA010000555.1 GCA_029880625.1 Spirochaetia bacterium | reverse complement strand
GTAATCTTCGATAACGGACACAGGGCGCCCCTTGATGTCTTAAAAGATGACGAAACGCGCTTTACTGCCGCAGACAGAATATCCGAAACCTATATTTACAGAAATTTATTCGGCCAGCACCATTTCAAAAGAGAGCCGGAAGAAGAAAAAGAAAATGCACGAAACATTATCAATGGCGCAATTGAGGAATTCCGAAAATAAAATTATTATAAATGGATGAGCGTTAGGCGAGAAACCGATTTTGAATTTTTCATAATTTAGAAATCAAGTATCCTGTATTTTAAAATTTCCCTGGCGGCTCAATGATCGATGAAAATGAAATGGGAGGCACATGGGTGTTTGTCAGAAAATTCGGAAAACTCAAAATGAATTATTCGAACTCGAATCAAGAAATTCAAACCGCACTGGATGAGTTTTATCGCTGTTCATTTTTTTATCTTACCGATTCATTTAGTGATGGAACGTAATATGTCAATCGGCATTAAAAAACGCTCTGAACTGCAGGGTAATTTCAGAGAATAAATGATGTCGTTTCTCCAGCTGCAAAATTCAAACGAAGTCTTCCAGAAATTTTATTAAAAATCGGCTTCCATGCTTCCTGTTAAAAAAGTTGACAACTTTATCCGCTCAGGCACCGTCTATTTCACATGCAATTCAATAGATTTCAGCAAACTCCCTTCATGAGCTGGCAGCATAAAAAACAAAAATCAAAATTAACCGGTGAACACAGATCAGCAACACGTCAGTGCCGCAAAAGGATTCCTCATTTTTCCTTAAATGTTTTATTTCGTATTTCCCTCATTTTTACCGTCCTGCCCCTTTTCCATATTTCCGCTGAGACAGAAAACGATCTGGAGGACATCCTCAGGAGATTCGAACCAATTCCGCATTTAAAAGGCCATACCATAATTTTCAACAGCGGCGTTTATCTTTATCAGAAACCTGATATGAATAGCAGAAGACTTCTGCCATTGAATCCCGGCGATGATGTTAAAATTCTGGAACAGACAAAAAGTAAATATCTCAATGGAAATATTTACAGATTTCACATCTACTACTGGTACAAAGTAAAAATAAAGAATAAGGAAGGTTACGCCTGGGGCGGAGATCTGGCGCATCATTATCTGTACGACGATATTAATCATGACGGAGAAAAAGAATTTTTTGCCCTCAGAATACACGGCATGAAGGTTTCCCTGCCGGATCATTTCAAATTTCCGGTCGGAAACGTTGACTATAGAATCATCCGAAGAGGCAAAATTACCTATTCAAATTTTGTAATGACCTTCGGCGATCACAGAGTCAAATCCATTGAAAAAAAGCGCATCCCCGGTTTTGATCCGGCTTTCCATGCCGTCATTGTCAAATTTACGGAAACTGCCGACGGACAGCAGGATGTTTCAAGATATTTTCAAATCACAGGAAACTCCTATTATCTTATTTATGACCATGAAACTCATTTCGCATCAGACGGCTATACGGCGTACAGCAAATTGATTTTTCCGGAGGATAAAGGAGGGAAAAAAAATCATTTGATTGAATATTACAGATCAGAAGACGGAAGATGCGATCCCGACAATGCAATGTCCGATCTGGAAAGCCCTTCCTGCAAGGGCATAAAAGGCACGGTAAGAATAAAAGAAACAACAAGTTATGTATGGAATGGTTTGGCTTTCAACAATACCTCAAAATTATACTATCTCGCAGAAGATAAGATCGCTGCAAGAAAAGGACCTGGAATTCATCATCCTCCTGCTTTTATTCTTAACAGAGGGAGTAACTTTGTTCTTATATTCAAAACCGAAAATATAAAATCGCCGCCGCCAGACAACGAACTTAGAAAATGGTTTTATATACAGTATAACGGGCGAAACGCCTGGATTCCAAACAGCGCATCCATCAGAAGAGTTGAGTAGCTTATGCGTTAAATACATATCCCTGGAAATGAAATGAAAATCAATAATATTTACATAACGGCTGCCTCAGTTTTTATCTCTATCATTTGCTTCACAGGTATTTTAAGATCACAGCCCGTCCCGTACAATCCGGAAAAAATCATAGTAAAAGTTGATTCGTATATTGTAGAAGGGAAAAAATTGAATCTCAGCTCTGTAAAAGCAGGATATTCCATTAAAGCAGAATATAACCAGGAAATTCTTTACAATGCTGAAGCAGAGCGAAACATAATTATTGAAAAAGAACAGCATACAACAAAGAACATCCGGGAAATTCATGCTACATTGACTGGACGATCATTTACAATCCACTTTCTTTAACTGGGCCCTATTACAGTTTTGAAAATAGAGAGTACGGCAGGCAGGGCTGCGGTCCGCCCGGAAGTTCTGTTTATATAAAAGTTATCGATCTTACAACCATGAAAGCTGTGGATCTTCGCGACATTGTGGATCAAAAATCTCTTTTAAGGGCTTTGAAAAACGACCTCTGGATCAGGAAGATGCCGGGATATGAAGTTGCTGACGAAAATCAAAGAAAAGCCTACATTCGATCAGTTGAAAAAGCAAAAAATTTCAAAGATCTGATCAGCGCAGTGCCATTATTCAGATGTTGAAGGAAAGCGCAGTATATGATTTT
>JAOUOA010000554.1 GCA_029880625.1 Spirochaetia bacterium | reverse complement strand
CTGAAAATGGTAGATTTTTTCTCTTTTCACAGTAATTTACTTCTCCAGAACATCCCAGATTAAAAAATAGCATTACTATGAAAATTTTAAATAATCTCATATATCTATCCATATTATAATCCTATTGGTTCCTCATTTATGTATTTATACCACAAATATAACTCCCAATCAGTTCCATGTTGATTGCTGATCAGCGACAATTAGAATTCCCTTCCAACGACAACTATAATTCCCGCTTTCAGCCACTGTAAATTATGTCATATTGGCAGGATGGTAAATCAAAACCAGGTGAGGAAGCTAATGAAGCTGATAAATGAAGATGAGACATTGAAAATGGCCGCTCTCAAGTCCGGTATGGACGAGAAGACAGCACGCAAATATTTACGACAGGACACATTGCCTGAAGATCGTAAAAAAGTCAGGGAATGGAAAACCCGTAAAGATCCTTTTGACGAAGTTAACGACGTCATAGATGAACTCATGGAACTGAATGAAGGTCTGGAGGCAAAGACCATATTCGAGGAACTCAAGAAAAGATTTCCTGACAAATTTCATGATGGACAACTCCGCACACTGCAAAGGAAAATCAAAATTTGGCGTGCCACAAAAGGTAGAGCTAAAAAGACAATATTTCCGCAGAAGCATGAACCCGGCAAACTCGGAGCTTCCGATTTTACAAATATGAACAGTCTTGGAATAACAATTCAGGGACGTTCCTTTAATCATTTGATCTACCATTTTGTTCTGACGTATTCAAACTGGGAGACCGGGAGCATCTGCTTCTCGGAAAGCTTTGAAAGTTTGAGCGAAGGGCTTCAGAACGCTCTATGGAGACTGGGTGCGGTTCCGCAATCACACAGAACCGATCGGCTTTCTGCAGCCGTGAATAACTCTCTGAATCGTGATGAGTTTACGAAATCATATCAGAATCTTCTGGATCATTACGGACTGAAAGGTGAGAAAATAAACCCCGGCAATTCAAACGAAAATGGAGACGTGGAGCAGAGCCATTTTCGCTTCAAGAAGGCTATGGATCAGTCATTGATGCTTCGAGGAAGCCGTAATTTTGATACGGTAGAGTCCTATAAAATATTTGTCATTGAATTATTTGAGAAATTGAATAAAGGACGCGGAAAGCGATTGAAAGAAGAATATGTAAAGATGCAGGAACTTCCTGCAGTTCGCTTGAATGACTGCAAAGAATATACGGTAAAAGTTGGACCATCCAGCGTGATTCATGTGGGACATCACACCTACTCGGTCCACAGCCGTCTCATACGTGAAACGGTAAAGGCACGTCTGTATGCCGATCGCATTGAAGTCTGGTATGCAGGCCGGAAAGTTGACGAAATGCCACGAAAACACGGTGAAAATGGGCATTCCATCAATTACAGGCACATCATCGACTGGCTTGTCAGAAAACCAGGAGCCTTTGAAAACTATATCTATCGAGAAAGTCTTTTTCCCACAAGCTATTTTCGCATGGCGTATGACATGCTGATGAAAGAACAGAAACGGACAGTCGAATACCTGAAGATACTGCATATGGCCGCGCATGAAAGCGAATCTTCCGTAAATTCCGCTCTTCGCATCCTTATAGAGTCCGGAACAATCCCGACAGAGTCAGCGGTAAAAGCTATAGTCATGGCCGATGAAAATAATGCTGCTGACGTTCATGTTGAGGATGTAAATCTTTCTGATTATGATTCTCTGGTACAGGAGGCTCTGTAATGAAGGATATAAATGCACAGCTGTCTGTAATGCTGAAGAGTCTTCACCTTCCGGGAATGCGAAAATCTTTTGACGATATCAGTATTCGCGCACAGAAAGAAGGATTGAGTCATTCGGAATTTCTTCTGGAACTTCTTGAAAGGGAACTGGAAGCCAGAAAAGTGAACCGTACAGAAAGGCTACTCCGGGAATCATCTCTTCCGCTTCATAAGAACATGAACGCTTTTAATCTGAAGAGACTGCCGCAAAGTCTTTCCACTCATGTCAGAACAATTCTGAAAGGCGATTTTATAAAAAACAAGGAAAATATACTGGCATTCGGAAAGCCTGGAAGCGGTAAAACACATCTTCTCTGCGCCATTGCGCAGGAGCAGATTCTGAATGGGTATCGTGTATATTTTTCACCCTGCAGTATGATTGTTCAGGAATTGCTTCGCGCAAAAACGGAGCTCAGACTTGAGAAACTTCTTAAAAAATATTCCAGATATGACGCCATTTTTATAGATGATATTGGTTATGTGCAGCAGAGCAGAGAAGAAATGGAAGTCCTCTTTACTCTTATTGCCGATTGCTATGAGAAAACAAGCGTCATGCTGACAAGTAATCTTCCATTTTCAAAATGGGAAAGGATATTCAAAGATCCAATGACTACGGCTGCTGCTATAGACAGGCTTGTGCATCACAGTATAATCCTGGAAATAAATGCTCCAAGTTATCGGATGGAAAAAGCAAAGGAGAAAAAAACGGCTTGACTGATCAAGCATTCTACAACGGGAATTTTAATTGTCGTTATACAGGATTTGTAGTTGTCGCTGATCAAGTTGAGGTTCGGATGGGCGTGGTGTATTCGCTGTCAGTATAATAGA
>JAOUOA010000064.1 GCA_029880625.1 Spirochaetia bacterium | reverse complement strand
GAAGTCTGGGTTACATTTTCCGGCGATGATCATGACGGAAAGGTGCAGATCATCGATCTTATGACAATGAAATCATCTTCCGTGATCGATGCCGGGAAAAGAATTTACCATCTCGTTTTTACGCCGAGAGGCGATCGGGCAATTCTTTCCAGCAATGAAAGCAATGAAGTTGTCATACTGGATGCGATGAATTATGACATACTGAAAAAAATTTCCGTTCATTCCCCTTCGGGAATTTTCGGAATATGGAGAGCGTTTCAGATCGGTCTTTAAATGACTTGATGATGATTGCAAAATTTATATAAATAACGGAGGCTGTGGATGAATGAAAAAGAAAAGAATATGCTTGCGCTAGAAATCCAGAAGGAATTTCCCCTTGCGGAACGGCCTTACAAAGAACTGGCAAAACGCTTTTCATCTACAGAAGAAGAAATTCTTGATGTGCTGGGTGTCTGGAAAAATGAAAACCGTCTGCGTGAGATTTCTGCAGTGATGGAAGGAGAGCTTCTCGGATATGACTCTGCTCTTGTTTGCGGCAGAATACCGAGCTCAGAACTTGAAAAAACTGCTGAAATCATTTCCCGCCATCCGTCTGTAACTCATAATTATGAAAGGCTTCATGAATACAATCTCTGGTTTACCATCGGAGTTCCCAGAACAATGAAGCTGGAGTCACATCTTGAAGCCCTTTCAAGACTCACCGGACAGGGACCCTTTCATGCTCTTCGCAAGGTTCAAACGTATAAAATCGGCGTTGCTTTTAATTTTGAAACCGGAAAAAATGAAAGCAATGAAAAAAAATCCTTATCAAAAGAGATTCCAGATCTCAAAGAAAAAGAAATTAATATTATCCGCTGTCTTCAGAAAGATCTTCCTCTGGTCTCAAGGCCTTTTGAAAAACTGTGTGATGAAAATAATGTAGATCCGGACGATATCTTTGCTTTTGCCAGAAAATTTATGGGCGGGGCAGTAAGAAAGTACGTGGCAACTTTCAGGCACAGAAAAATGGGCGTTGCAGCAAACGGGATGACTGTCTGGAGGATTCCTCAGGAAAAAATGGGCGAAAGCGCTTCAATTTTTGCGTCATCTCCCGCGGTCAGCCACTGCTATGAAAGAACCGCTATTGAAGGTTTTCCATACAATCTTTATGCAATGATGCATGCTTCTGATCGAGAAACTCTTTTTTCCATGGTGGATGAGATGTCTGAAATTTCAGAGTGCAAGGATTACCTGATTTTGCAGTCTTCCAGGGAGTTCAAGAAAACCAGATTGCGGTATTTTCTGCCTGAACTGGAAGAATGGTGGGAAAAATACGGACGTTTGGTTGCATGAAAAGGCATCTGGAGCGCATAAACCGGACCGGTCTGGCGCTCCTGACGTCATCTGTTTTATTCAGCCTTCCCGGATGTTATGACAAGGATCAGTATGACGAAACGAAATTAAAACTTGACACTAAAGATGTGTCTATAATGAAGAAAGGCGAAAAACAGTTTCTGAAACACTGCGGTTCATGTCATTCGTTTCAAGGAACAGGAGGAACATCAGGGCCATCTCTGGATTTACTGGGGATGAGAATGGATGGAACAATGATCCGTGAAAGCATCATTGAACCGAACCGCGAAATAAAAGATGGGTATAAAGGAAATATCATGCCTGAAAATTTTGGGATGATCCTGTCTGAAGAAGAGATGGATTCTCTTGTGTATTATCTTACAAATTCTTAAATGGAGGTGGAAGTTCTGATTCAGACGATGTTCGTAAAAAATTTATATGGTTTGGATATGCATTCTATCTGAAAACATATACTATTTTTACTGCAGATCTCAAGGTAAAAAGCATAGAATTTAAAAAGATTTAGATTTAGTATGAAAAATATATTCAACCGATTTGGAGGAGTGAAATGAAAATACGAAAAAATTATTTTTACGGAGGGACGGTTGCGGTGCTGTTTTCTGCAGCATTGCTCATCACCGTTTCCTGTAAAGAAAAAGAACCGCCCGGGAAACAGGTCTATATGACAAAAGGATGTGCGGCCTGTCATAATTTTGGCGGAGGCGATTCTGCAACCGGACCCGACTTAAAAGATGTTACGCAGAGAAGAGATGCTGACTGGCTTAAAAAATGGCTGAAAGATCCGCCCGGAATGCTTGCATCGGATCCTGTTGCAAAAGAAATGGCAAAGAAGTTTCCTGCTGGAATGCCGAATATGAATCTTTCCGATCAGGAAATTGACGAACTTATAGGGTATTTTAAATGGGAAAGCGCCGGAGGAAAAACTCCTGAAGAGTTCAAGCCTTTGAGCGACAGTGAGTTTGAAAGTGCAAAAAAAATATTTTTTGATAGATGTTCGGGGTGTCACGGCGCCAAGCGCTGGGGTGCAACAGGTCCGTCTCTTCTTCCAAATTCGCACATCGCAAATGCGGCAGAATTGCAGGGCGGTGGAACACGTTCCAAAGGAACAGAAGCTCTGTCTGCAATTCTTGAAAACGGAACTCCAGGCGGTATGCCTGCATGGGGTAAAGAAGGAATTCTTGATGACGATGAAATAAATCTGATGGCGCGTTATGTGCAGATGGATCCTCCTGAAATTCCAGCTCTGAATATGGAGGTCGCGAAAAAAGAGTGGAAAGTGATCATACCTGTAGAGGATCGTCCTAAAACTGACGAGACGGGCGGAAAATATCAGAACTATTTCGGAGTGGTGCTCCGTGATGCTGGACAGGTTGCCATCATCGACGGCGATACAAAAGAGAAGATTGCAGTGCTTGACAGCGGTTATGCTGTTCATATCCTAAGATCTTCGCACAGTGGTCGCTATTTTTATGTTGTTGGACGCGATGGGAAGCTTGCTCTGATCGATTTGTGGTCGAAAGAACCTAAAGTTGTCGCAAGAGCCCGTACATGCTGGGATGCACGTTCTGTAGATACGTCCAAAGGCCCCGGCTTTCACGATAAATATGCAATTATCGGCTGCTACACTCCATTTCAGTATGCAATCATGGATGGAGAAACTCTTGAACCTCTTTCCATCACATCCGTTGCTGATGCAAAAGACTGGGCTACAGGAAATAAACTTCCTGAAGTTAGAGTGGCATCAATTGTTGCATCCGATATGAAACCCTTCTGGGTGATTAACTTAAAAGAGGCAGGATGGGTTTATCTTGTCGACTATACGGATCCAAAAAAGCCTAAAGAAACCAGAATCAAAGCCAACAATGCTCTTCATGACGGCGGATGGGTGCAGCTCCCGGGTTCAAAAGAAAAGCGTTACTTTGTTGTTGCAGCAAACGGTAAAAATCAAATGTGCGTAATAGACACGATTGCCAAAAAACTGGTTCGTCCAAAAGAGGGCAAAGGGCCCTGTATTGATGTGGGTAAGGTTCCGCACCCGGGACGGGGCGCAAACTTTGTTCATAAAAAATACGGACCGGTTTTTGCGACAACGCATATCGGCGATACGAAGCTGACCTTTATCGGAGTGGATCCTGTCGGGCATCCCCAGTATGCCTGGAAGGTTGTGGAAAATCATGAAATGAAATCTGCAGCTTCTCTTTTTGTAAAAACGCATCCAAAATCCAGAAATCTCTGGTTTGATATGCCCCTTTCTGCAGTGGAAGGTGCAAATGGAGAGGTCGGCGTTTACAATATGGATTCAGGGGAAATCAAGTATATCAAGGTAAGCGATCAAAGGATTGTGCACATGGAATATAATAAGGCCGGAGATGAAGTCTGGATTTCAGGATGGCTGGATGGTTCTGTCTATGTTTATGATGATAAAACCACGAAGCTGAAAAAAAGAATTACAGGCGGCTGGGTGAAAACCCCTACCGGAAAGTTCAATGTATACAATACCATGCATGATATTTACTGAATTTTCAGAATAAAAAAATTAATGCATCATCCCGGAGAAATCCGGGATGATGCAATTTTCAGTAGAAAACCTCGGTGCATTTATAAAGTGTCTATCACAAAAGAGGATTTTTTAAATTGTTTTACATAATTATATAGAATTCAATAGTTTGTTATATTGGGGATAATAATTCATCATATTGTATAATTATTATTCTGAAAGCTTAAATCTCAGGCATTCTGTATCGGGATTTAAAAATGTTTCAATCATGTTTAGAGTGTATCTCAGAATTCAGGTAAGCAATCATTCGGTGTATAAGAATTGCTTATAACAGAGTTTTTCAGGCTGTAATGTTTATTTAAATATTTAAATCAATCGGTCTGGATCTTGCATTATATTTTTAAGAAGGTCTGAAGATAGGGTTTTATCTTCAGATTTTACATAATATTTTTAGGAGAAAAGTTATGAAACAAAAGTTTATTTTTACATGGATTTTGTTTTTTGCTTCATGGGGGGCGCTTTACGCCCAGGAGCCTGCTCCGGATGCTGAAAATAATACGCCTGCAGCAGATGCTGACGACTCAGATGCCGTCATTAATGAATTTAAATTTCATGGATTGGTTCGTGTCAGACCTGAGTTGAAGCATAACTATGACTACAATAAGAAGACAGACGACAGACAGGAGTTTATTGGCCAGAAGGTACAACTCGGGCTGCAGTACAATTATTCAAAAAACGTTTTTGCACGAATCACCATTCAGGACGGAAGGGTGCATGGCGGCCAGCCCGGCTCGAAAACAGGCTTGAATACCGGAAACGATCTTACCGACGAAGCGACAGATATTCGTGAAGGTTTTGTTGAAGTCAAAAAAATGATCGGTCCTCTTGGTCTACAAATCGGACGTCAGATTCTTGCATATGGAGATCAGCGACTTCTGGGCGGACTTGAATGGACGAATGTGGGGAGAAGTTTTGACGGAATCCGATTTAAAGCAGAAACAAAGTATTTTGACAGTCATCTTTTTGGAATGGTTATCGCCGAAGACGATAATGATGCGGTTGGCAATAACAGTCATTCAGGATCCGGAGGACCGGGAAATTTTTCCATTACGTGTACCGATGCAACCCTGACGAACTGCCAGGCCTTGCGTCCTAAAACACTTCATGATGCTTATATCTCCGGGTGGTATAATACGATTAAACCAAGCAAGCATCTCCATGTAGATCTTTATGCAATCGGTGTGCATAAGAGATGGTTCTCTTCTAAAAAATTTGATCTGGGAGCCATTGTTGCTCCGCCTGGAGCTGCGCCTGCTCCTCAGGCAGTACTTCCCTTTGCTCTGGAATACGAAAATTCTCTTCGAAAAAAGACGGCAGATGACTTGATTACTTATGGAATCCGTCTTACAAACCGGACACAGAAAAAAAACAAGGCTCCAACAGCTTATGACTGGTCTATGGAATATGCAGCTCAGCGCGGACATACAGGGGAAACAGTAAATCCGGACTGGGATATTTTCCAGGTGAAAGACCAATCAGGAAATAGACTTTATAAGCAAAAGCAGATATACGACGCAAGCGCTGTTGCCGTCACTGCAGGGTATACCATAAAAAAAATGCTGAGAATCGGTGTTGAATATGATCGGGGAAGCGGCGATCCCAATAGAGGAAGCTCGTTGAGTGCAGCAAACGGCAATGATGACAGCGTGGGAACCTTCAACAATCTTTTCCCCACCAATCACCTGTTTTATGGCCAGGGCGATCAGGTAAGCTGGCAGAATTTACGTGCATATGGATTTAATATCACATTCAAGCATGAAAAATACGGAACTCTCAAGCTTGCCGCATGGAGATTCAATAAAGACAAGGCGCAGGATTCATGGTACAATGTGGGAGGAGCCCCTGTAACAGCACCTATTCTGAATAATCCTTCTATTGGCGCTCCTTCCTTCTGGCCGGGGAAAACGTCTCTTTCAAAAACAACGGAAGATTATTCCACATCGTCTCCAACGAATGATCGTTTCGGCGAAGTAGGATTTCTGAAAAAAGAACTTTTTATTGAATATGATCTTACTTATAAGTATGATTATAATGAAAAGCTGAGTTTTGGGTTCGGTTATAGCCTGATGCTTGCTCAAAATTCAATCCGGCATTATCAGGATGATCTTGCTTACCAGTATTATGTAAGAGATCTTTATCCGAGTCTGGATCCAAATGTAACAACAAAAACAACTACAGGACAGACACAGACAGGCCAGTATGTTTTTTACAAAGAGTATCTGGAACCGACTGCAAATCCAAGAGCACACTTTGCATACTTTATGACTACATTTAAGATTTAGAAAATTCTACTGTAAGCGGGATATTCCGATTGTCCGGAGACCGTTTACAGTAGAATATCAACCATGCAATTTATTTATGGTTTTAATTTTCGCACTTTGTTCAATCAGGATTTTTCTGGTAAAATCCTTTACTATTTTAAGATGATTCTAAAAATATGTTGCATCTACAGTGAACAAGTGAAAAGATTATAATTTTAAGATAGATTTATCCAGAATCGTATTTAGGAGGGGTATATGAGTGATTCAAATATTACTTTGGGACAGAAGATATTCGATAATATCTTTGTTCTTCTGGCTATAGGCCTTGCATTTCCAGGAGTGTTTTATCTGGGATGGGGAATGCTTGAGCTTTTTGTTTTTAATACAAATCAGCTCTCAGACTTTTTAAGCAAGAGCGGAATGTATCAGTCCGGAGGTATGTAGTATGCCGTTGGAAAAACCTACGAATTGGTGGAAGCCGTTCAATAAAGAAGAGAAGCTCTGGGTAACTCTTGCTGTAATCTGGGGCATCATCATGTTTATCATGATGCCGCTCGGTCATCTCTGGAATCAAAATGTTTCCGAGGAAACTTACCGAACCACAGAGAAGGAATATAAAGAGGTTGCGGAACGTTTCATAGATAAATATAAAATTCTGGATGAAGCCGGGCAGCCTGTAAAGGCAGGGGGAATGCATGTTGTCAATGCACCCGATATAACGACCGGCGATGATGTTTTTTTAATTGCGGAAGCATGGCGATTTCGCCCCGCTCTTGTATTTAAAAAAGGAAAAACATACAGAGTTCATATGTCTTCGCTTGATTTTCAGCACGGATTTTCTCTGCAGCCGCAAAATCTGAATTTTCAGGTTCTGCCCGGTTACGATTTTGTAATAACTTTTACACCCAATGAAACCGGAACCTTTCATATTGTCTGCAATGAATACTGTTCATATGCAGGCCCAAATAACGGCCATGATACAATGGTCGGACAGATCACGGTAGAGGAGTGAGGAGATAATTATGGATTTAAGTGAAATAAGTAAACAATTCAGAACCTGCGAAACAACAGGTCTGAAAGTGCATCTGCCGGCGCAGCGCCTCATCTGGATCAATGCTGTTGCGGCAGTTGTTTTTCTTTTAATAGGAGGTCTTCTTGCAATTTTAATTGCACTGACCCGCTGGCCGGATGTGCATCTTCTTCCGCAGGATCTGTTTTATCGTTTTGTAACCGCACATGGTACAAATATGCTGGTTTTCTGGATTGTGTTTTTTGAAATGGCCGGCTTAATATTCGGCGCATCGATCGTTCTTGGAGCGCGTTTTCCCGGAATTGGTTTTGCCTGGTTCAATACAATCATGATGCTTACGGGGGCAATTCTTGTAAATATAATGATCTTCATGGGCAAGGCTGACGTTATGTTTACGGCATATCCGCCTTTAAAAGCTCACTGGTTGTTTTATCTGGGGATTGTTCTTTTTGCCGTAGGAGCTCTTTTCTACTGTTTTCACTTTCTGTATGCTCTGGTGAATGCGAAACGTGAAGGGTGGTATCAGGGATCTCTTCCGCTATTTGTTTTTGGACTGGTTGTTGCGGCAATCATTGCAATTTTTACTCTGGTTTCCGGAGCCATTGCATTTGTCCCGACTCTGTTCTGGGCTATGGGAGATGATGTTCCATTCTTCAGAGAGCTGATTCCCAGTATCGACGCTGAATTTTTCCGGGTTGCTTTCTGGGGATTTGGCCATTCTGCCCAGCAGATCAATCTGGCTGCGATGGTGTCAATCTGGTATCTTCTTGCTTATCTGACGACGAATGCGAAGCCTGTAAATCAGAAAATGTGCCGTCTGGCCTTTGTTCTGTATCTTCTCGGAATCAATATGGGATCTGTGCATCACAATCTTGTCGATCCGGGACTGTCCAGCACCTACCGTATTTTTAATACGAGCTATTTCTTTTATGCGGCAGTGATCGGTTCCATGATCCATGCGTTTTCCATCCCTGCGGCGATTGAAACTGCTCAGCGAAAAAATGGTCTTACAAAAGGTCTTTTTGAATGGCTGATCAAGGCTCCCTGGGGACACCCTGGATTTTCCGGCCTTGCTTTAAGCTTTGTGATTTTCGGCTTCGGCGGCGGCGTTACCGGGGTGATTCTTTCTGTAGAACAGCTGAATATGCTTTCGCATAATAATCTTCGCGTTCCCGGACATTTCCATATGACCGTGGTGGGCGGGACAACGCTTGCCTTTATGGCTCTGACCTATTATGTGATCCCTCTGGTTCTGCAAAGAAAACTGGTTCTCGAATCTCTGGCAAAATACCAGACCTATCTGTTTGGATTTGGAGTTTCTATTTTTGCAACAGGAATGCATTTTGCAGGAGTGATGGGAGCTCCCAGAAGACACTGGGATATATCATTTCAAAATGCAGTCTTCCAGGTTCCGTTTGATCCAGCCATGAATACAATGCTTGCGCTTGTCGGGATCGGAGCAACGATTGCTTTTACGGGACTGTTGATTTTTCTGGCAATTGCCGTTCTTTCTGTATTTTTTGGAAAGAAAATTCCTTCCAAAATGGAAACATACATGCCGGCTCATTCATCTTGATCCGGCAAGAGGAGTTCGATTATGAGTAATAATAACGAAAAAATGGAAGCGCCGGGAAGCCTGGTGCTTGCCATTATCTTTCTTGTCTGGTTTGTGGTTGTTTATGCTACGCAGTGGGCGGCTCTAACCAAAAACTGGTTTGTAAATTAAACTGAAACTTGTTCTTCTGTTGATAGAGAGAACCTTGATGGTCTCAAATCCTTCCCGGAAGGTTTTGAGACCATTTTATTTTAAAGCATTTCTTTTTTGATATTTTTCTGAATTTATTTTAACCGTTTTCATATCTGATACATCTTAATAAATAAGTGCATGCGAATTTAAGACTGCTGTATCTTTTTTTATGGATAAAAGAAGCAGGAAATATTTCTCTGCCTTCAGGATGTCTTTTCATCCTTTTATTTATTGGAATACTGCATGAGCAAACTTGAACCCGATTTAAATCCCGGAATGAAGTTTATTGATTTTATTGAAAAATCATTCAATCGAATTCTTGGCGAGAAAAACAATCCATTTTATCACCTGGGAACCATACCGATACTTCTTCTTGCGGTGCTTCTTGTAACTGGAGTTTATTCTTTTATTTTTTACAGTATGGCTGTAAATACAGCATATTCTTCTATCAGGCATTTTACAGAAAATATTTTTCTTGGGAATTTTACGCGAAGCCTTCACCGCTATGCGGGGGATGCAATGATGTTTTTTGTTCTGCTGCATTTTCTCAGGATGTTTTTCTGGAAAAAATTTAAAGGGCAGCGCAAGGTTGCATGGATTACAGGAATTGCTCTTATTGTCTTTATGCTCATTCAGGGAATTACCGGCTATATCCTTCCTCTTGACAGCAATTCTCATTTCGTCCTTGAGAAAACTTCTGAAATTATGACAGCAGCAAAAATCTTTGGAAATACTCTTTCTCGCTCTTTTGCTTCTCCTGATTTGATGGGCAAATGGATTATGTGGGTGATTATGATCATTCATCTTTTTATTCCTCTGGCTTTTGTGCTTTTGATTTTTATTCATGTTGTAAGAATTTCCCGCGTGAAAATATTTCCGCCTGCTGCAGTGGGAACGACAGTGGTTGGCTTTTTGATTTTATTTGCGGTGATTTTTCCAA
>JAOUOA010000063.1 GCA_029880625.1 Spirochaetia bacterium | reverse complement strand
CCACTGAGTAGCTTCAAACGCTGCACCGCAGCAAGCCATACCAGCGCCAATCAGTAGAATGTCTGTTTCAACTTCTACGATTTCGGGTTTTTGCATATGTTTAAATTCGCTCATTGTTATCCCCTTTATGAATTATTTAGGTACTGGCATTGTTACGCCGGCGCCATTATGTGTAAAAAGTCCCGGTTTTTTCAGGTCATCCATAGAAGGTGCATTGTGTCCTTTAAATGGATCAATGGATCCTTCAGCAGTAGTTCTGATTGGGAATTTGAAACGCTTGATGTTACCGTTTCGGAATTTTACAGTCCACATGATGGAATCAGATCCTCTTAATGGAATTACCTGAGCACCCATGGGTACGAAGTCAGCATAGTGTCTTGCTTCAATAGCCTGCTGAGGACAGATCTTCACACAGCTGAAGCATTCCCAACATTGCTCGGGCTCTTGATTGAAAGCCTTTTGTTTTTCAACATCCAGTTTCATCAGGTCATGAGGACAGATATACATACATGCTGTTTTATCTTTTCCCTTGCAACCATCGCACTTATCAGAAATCACAAAAGTTGGCATATTTTACTCCTTAAAAATCTTTGGTTTTTCAACTTTAACTTGCACAAGCAGAAATGCTCCCAATAAGATTCCTGACTTGATCAGATTCTGATCTCAGGATGGGGACATTTAAGCCTCGGTCCTTAATATTCAGGTTATTGAAAACCTGAATATAAATATTCATCACCGATTATTTTACAGGGGTATGGTGTCACCTTTTTTTTTATAAAGAGGCAAAGAATGCCTTTCAGGTGATAATACAGACCCGTTTCAGTATGAATGAACACAACAGCTGCTTAAGCAACAGTGATTCAACCAATAAAAATGGAGTCATCTGCAAGCAAGACTTTTTTAAAGAAGTTAAAGTATCTTATGATATGATAGTTTTCATTTGATTTTTTGAATCAAAAAGCGACAATAAGTCGTTTCGTGAAGTGAAAATTTTAAAATCTATTTACAAAGATGAATCGTAGAATTTAAAATTAACGAATCTAATTGAGAATGAGTTTCAATAATGATTAAATTTTTAAATAACTGAAGTTTTTTCCAATTTACCCTGGGATTACAATGAAAATATGATATGAATTTGAATAAAAAAATATTGAGGATCTTCACACCGTCAATCTTCTGTAAATATCGCTTACTTTCAGGGGCAGTTTTCTTACATCATCAATAAATGTATAATTTACCCCGCCGAAAAGATGGGGCAGGTATTCATGTGCTTCCGTATCGATGGTAATGCAGTATGGATGGATACCGTTTCTTCTGGCTTCAATCAGAGATTTTTTTGTATCCTCGATGCTGTATTCGCCGTTATATCGGTCCCAGTCTTCCGGCTTTCCATCTGAAATCACAATGAGAATTTTCTTTTTAGCGTCGATTTCCATGAGCTTCTGGCCGAGGTAGCGTACGGCAAAGCCCATCCGGGTATAGTCCTGGGGTTTGATGCCGCTGATTCGTCCCTTTACGGTTTCATCAAACTTTTCTTCAAATTTTTTAATCCGGAACACAAGACATCTTGTGCGTTTCATCCCTGAGAAACCGTATATGGCATACCGGTCGCCAAGACTTTCCAGGGACTCGCAAAGGAGGAGAAGGCTTTCCTTGATGGCTTCATTGATCCAGCCCTTTGTGCTGCCGCTCATATCCACCATGAACATGACGGCAATATTTCTTTCTGTTCTGTGCATCCTTGTAAAAAGCTGATGGCTCATTTCACTTCCGTCTTTTGCATCGGCTAAAGCCTGAACCAGGGCATCGATATCGACATCGTCTCCATGGACCTGGCGTTTTAAAAGCCTGTCCTCATCCCGCATGGCTTCAAATGTACGCCTGAGATGTTTTACAAGACCGCTGTATTTATGCATGGTTCTTGCTATAAAATCATCTTCAACGGGAGTGATGTCTTTTTCCCAGATATTGCACCATTTTTTATGATAATGCTGCGTTCTGCAGTTCCATTCGTTAACAAAAAAAGGCCCGTCTTCATTTAAAGCTCTTTGGATTGTTTCCTGATTTTCTGCAGGCAGTTCGCCCGGATCTCCCGAACGGGAAGGATCGTAAGGGCCGGATCCGGCTGCTTCCAGATAATCTTCCGGAATGTAGCCCAGATCCTGCACTATGGAATTGGCCACGGCCCGCGCATCTTCCGGAACGGAAACCGGAAGGTCATCGATTGTAATTTCAATCTTAAAGCCTTCAGGGACGGACAGATCCTGGATTTTTTTTGCTTCAAAGATTCCTTTTTCTTTTTTTGGATCTTCCGGCTCTCTGTCCTTGAAAAGATCGTCGCGGATTTTCCGAAGGATCTGAGCAAATTCCTTTTTTTCTCTGGCAAGCCTTGCATCGATGCAGGCTTCGGCCAGTTCCGGTTCAATTTTCCCCGAGAAAAAGAACGGCGGGTAGGGAGTTAGAGTTCCCGAGTTTTGTTTTGCAAATTCCATGACATCTTCGGCTGTAATTTCATGAGAAGAGAGTTTTTCCGATATCGCCGTCCATTCGGGAGGAAGGGTGTCTTCACCGAGAAGCGATTTGATTCTCTGGATATCACGGAAAAGTCCGGGAAGTTCGCGCCTGATGCAGGCTTCCAGCCGAAGGGTCTCCATGGCGAAGAAAAGATCGAGGAAGCCCTCAGGCAGATCATCCAGATGTGCGCTGATGCGCATGCGAAATGTACCGAAGCGGGTCTGAGCCCAGCAGAAGGCTACCATGGATTTATACAGAAGAAAGTTGTTTTCCGATTCCGGAAGACGTGCGACAAAAGCAGGGAGGTAGATGGTTTCTGTATCTGTATAGGCCTCATGCGCTTCAGCGATTTTCAGCTTGCGTCCGGAAAGGCCGTGGGCAAAAGGCTGAAGAATTCCCAGAACATCCTGCAGTACAGCTCCTGCTCCGCCGCCCCCTTCGTTGAAAAATTTTTTCAGGTTATCCACATCGCTTAAAATTTCAAGAGCCGGACGAAGGCCGATTTCATCGTAGGCATCAAGAGCATGCCTTGCCCATGCTTCCATAACTCGCCTGTCATTATCGCCGAGAATGCTTACAACGCGCCGAACGAATTGATAGCCCAGTTCCACATGAGAACTGGACATTCGCTGCACCCACTGGAGAATGTAGTCCTGCTGTTCGCGGGGCTGGACAGAAATTTCCGAAACAGGGAGTGTTGTATCGCGGAAATTGAATTCCGCCTCAAGAAATACATCGAGCATTTCTTCGATTTCAGCGGGATTTAACGGTTCTGTCTGAATGTTTTTTTTCAACTCAACCTCTGCAGTTTAGCCGGCAGCTTTTTTGATTCCTTCCGGCGCAGAAAATAAGGCGATCCTATCTTCCGGAGTATGCTGAAAAAGCGCTGCACTCATACTATAAAAAAAAATTAAAATAGAGACGATGAGAGTTCATTGACGGCAGCCAGCATTTCTTCATCGTCAGTAAGAGCCTGAGCAATGGCCGTATGACATGAGCTTACAGGTGAAATCCCGTCCGTGATGAGCTGGGCCGCATGAACCAGCAGGCGTGTGCTTGCCCCTTCTTCAAGACCGCTTCCTTTCATATTTCGCGTCATTTGAGCGAATTTTACCAGCTTTTGCGCCGTTTCTTTATCGATGCCGGATTCTTTTTGAATAATATCCGTTTCAAGGTCTGCATGGGGATAATTGAATTCAAGCGCCACAAAGCGCTGGCGCGTGCTCTGTTTTAAGTCTTTTAAGACGCTCTGATAGCCCGGATTGTAGGAAATGGCCAGGCCGAAGTTTTCATCTGCCTGAATGATCTGACCCAGTTTTTCAATGGGCAGGGTTCTTCTATCGTCTGCCAGGGGGTGGATCACAACAATGGTATCTTTACGTGCTTCGACAATTTCATCGAGATAGCAGATGGCTCCCCCCCTTACGGCACGGGCCAGCGGACCGTCTACCCAGACTGTTTCACCGCCCTTCACCAGGAATCTTCCCACCAGATCGGATGCTGTTAAATCATCATGGCAGGATACAGTAATGAGGGGGCGTTTCAGTTTCCAGGCCATATATTCCATAAAACGGGTTTTTCCGCAGCCGGTCGGACCTTTCAGTAAAACAGGGAGTTTTTGTTTGTAGGCAGCCATGAAGATTTCAATTTCATCCCCCACAGGCTGGTAAAAGGGTTCTTCTTCTATATAATATTCTTCCGGTTTGATGACCTGGGCTTCTAACATGATAATGCTCTCTTTTTGACCTGTTGCAAGGTAGAACTTGTTTGGATCGTTTTGGTTGTTATGTCAGTTCCGCCATATTTATATTTTTTAATGCAGGGGAAACCATGTTTCATTTATTTTAACAAGAAAAAATAAAAATGACAGCTCTAAAAAGCCATGTCGGGACAGCTTTTATAAAGCATGAAAGAGGAGATGTTTCTTCGAAAAGGAAATGTACCCAAAAATGAACTGATTTCAGTTTTTGAATGTTTCCCAGTGGCAAAATTTGAGTCCTTAACTCCTGCAGACTTTTACAGGAGATAAGGATCCCCGAAATATTATAAAATATTATTGCGTTCGTAAAGATGAAATAAGAATTACATAACATGAATGAATTTTTATTAATGCTTGTTATCTTAAATCCATTTTCCCAGCTTTTGTATCTGCAGGAGCTTATGGATGAGCTTCAACCGATTACTTTTATAAAAATACACTTAAAAGCGACTTTTATTTCATTAATCATTTTTCTGCTTTTCTCTCTGATCGGCGAAAATTATCTTATGAAATATGTTTTTCAGATCAGACTTGCTTCGCTGCAGATCTTCGGCGGAATCATCATGCTATTTATTGCATTTCAGTACATTGTAAAAGGTCCGGGCAGCAACCTGATGTTCCGGGGCGATATAACAGATCTGGCCCCGAATATATCCCTGCCGTATATGGTTGGTCCGGGTACTTTGTGGATTTCAATTTTAATCGGAAAGAAATATGAATTACATTTAGCGGGCCTGATCATTGCAGGAGTGCTTGCAGTAAATTTTATTTTAATTGCTTCCTATCACCAGCTGAATTACAAGCTGGGTTCATCAAAAAATGTCCGGATAAGCAAGTATCTTGCGATTTTAATGAGAACCAATGCACTTTTTATCGGGGCCATTGCTGTTGAAATGCTGATTTCCGGAATTGAAAATGTGATAAATTAGCAGTCTTTCTGGATCGACGGTTCATTTTCAAATCATGGACTTATTTGATTTTGTATCGCAGTCGAACATTCAGCCTGACCCATTGACCAGTCCATCCGTGGCCTGGAGTCAACGGGGCGTTCCACATCGTGTTCCACTTCAGTCTGCATGTCCGACTGCAAAATATTATCTTTCAATTTTATGCATGATTTTCAATTCACTTTCTAAATGGAACTCCTGCTCCGCTCCAGGGTCTGCGCTTCCGTGGCAGATTAAATTAATTCCATTTTATCGGATGATTCGTTCTCTCTGTCTGCGGAGCGATGAGAATTTTTTGCAATCAGTTAACAAATTTTCGCTCGCGGATACCTGGAATTGTATGATTATAAATATCCTGCGCGGAATTGCCTCTGTATTGTGATGAATTATATCAGTTTCGTCATCAGCGGATGAAGAATGGATGCAATAGACGCTGCGGCAAGAATTGTAATCAAAATCCATTTCGTCTGGGCAGAAATGGCCCGGTGGATACTGGCAATTTCTTTATGTACTTCAATAAATTTTTCATCGGTATGGGCCTGAAGACCGGATATCCTTTCATCGGTATGAGCCTGCTGAGAAGAGAATCTTTCTTCCACACGGGTTTTAAGATCCATCATACGGTCTATAATCTGAAATTGGCCGTTTTTGAGACTTTCCAGATCCCGTTTGATTTCCTGTATACTTCCCTGAGCCCATTCCATGCTGTTTTCCAGAACGCTGATACGCTTATCAAAATCTACATTTGAACTCATTTTGTTTCAACCTCTTTTTTACTGTTTTGATAATTTTTCATCTCTAAACTATGTAAAAAAAATTGAAATCGTTGCTTTAAATTTTTTTAATACCGGATATTTTCACTTCCGGCCATGGTGCCTTTGGGTCCTGTCAGGCGTTGGTTATTTTAATGAAGATCGGGAAAATCCCGAATATAAAAATTGTATCTGATTTTACCGTAGAAAAATTTCTTTCTCCAGAAGATAAAGAACCCGTCTCTTATGCAGGCCTGCAAAAAATCCAGGAAAGAATACTCAATTACATAAAAGAAAAGGCTGCAAATTTTGCGCCGGATCAGGAAATTTCTGCAGGCAGAAGAAAAACCGGCTCAATCTCCGGATAAAATTTTATCCACTGTCATGGCAGCCAGATGCAGCTGAGGCAGAATTTGTTTAATTTTTTTTGCCGTAAGGACAGCGGGCTTTTTTGGATTTGTTTCTGAAAAGCAGAGTTTGTTGTCTTCAATGCACATGGAGCCGTCCTGTTTTTCAAGTGCTCCTGGAATCCACCAGCCCCATTTGACAATCATGCGGACCATCATTCGAAAATCAGAATCGGGCTTTTCAAATAATTCAGCAAGTTTGTCATTTGCATATCTTGTTTTAAAATAACGGTTGAAAGGCGCATAGGCGCAGTCAAAAGTTTTTAAATTGTCGTTCAGAGGATTGTAAGGCGATGAGAACGAACAGATTCGGCAGGGCCCGGTTTTATTTTTCAGAGTAAACATGAATCGCTTATGATCCCCCGTGTGGGGATCAATTTCCAGTTGATAATCTTCGTAAATTCCTTGAATTTTTCCAAAATCGCGCATGAAGGTGTCGCCCGGGATGTATTTAAGACCGAGCTCCTCTGCAAGAAGGGGAAGTTCTTTTATTGCTTTTTCCTTTGTATTGAACATATTGGATTCATTTTATTTTGATTTTATAAAAATACAACTCAAAATTGACTGGAGGATAAAAATTTTACAGCATCCATATGCGAAAGAGTTTTTTGTATCTTCCCGGGATCTGATTCTCCTGAACCCAGGATCATAAATTCAGGTAATATGAGATGTAACATTCAGGTAATTTTTAGATCGTTCATCATATTTTTAATGATTTTTTCAGATGAATATTTTGCAGCCCGTTTTATGCAGTTTTTACGCATTTTTGGAATTTTTTTCTGATTTTCAAAATGTTTGATAATCGCTTTTACCATCTGTTTTTTAGATTTTACGAGATATCCGCTGATCTTATCTTCAATAATATCTTTGGGGCCCATTTTTTCATAAGCTGCAACGGGAAGCCCGCACTGCATGGCTTCAAGCAGCACCAGTCCGAACGTATCGAATCCAGAGGGCAGTAAAAGCATATCCGATGCGCTGTAAATTCCCGGGAGATTTTCCGGCTCTACCCATCCCATGGTTATAAGATCGGGAATTTGCTTTTTCAGGATCTCTTCAGAAGGCCCGGTTCCTGCGACGGCAATGCGGATTTCAGGTATGAATTTTTTTACTTCTCTGTATATATAGGGAAGATCCAGAACGCCTTTCTCAGGACTGATCCTTCCTGCAAAAAGAAGAATTTTTTCTTTGGGATTGCATCCGAAAATTTCTGCTTTGCTTACGTCTTCAGGAGAAAAAAAACTGTCAGCCCAGTGTGCCGTCAGAAATAGTTTTCCTTTTTTAATGGACATATCCCTGCCACTCAGCCATTTTTTCTGATCGCTGTTTAAAACAAAGATTCCGTCAAACTGCCGGTAAAAAATTCGTAAAAGTCGTCGCACTCTGTTAATCATGTGTTGGTTGAAATTCAGATTCTGCCGGATGTATGTAAGCCAGTCTGTATGGAGATAGAAATAAGCGCGTACACGAAATGCTTTTTTCAGAAGTACGGCTGCAATTCCCATGGGACCTTCCGTCGAACATATAATTCTGTCATATCCGTTATTCTGAAAAAATTTATGAATATCAAGTATGTTGGGCAGCCTGAATACCTGCTGTTTATAAAAAGGCAGCGTAAATTCGATAAGAGGCTTAAAAACGGCAAGATGGGGGCCGGGCTTTGCTGTTTGGCTGCAGATCCCAATGTCAATGGGAAGATTATTTTTAAGAATTTCTTCATGGAGAGACTTGAGACTTGCCGCAACTCCGTTTTTGTCCTGAAAAGTATCCGTAAGCCATAGTATTCTCGGCTGTGCCGTTTTCGATTTAAGGCGAAGAGACATTTCTCTCAGGAGTTCTCTGGAGTTGTAAAGGACGTGGGCGCTTGTAAAAATAGCGCTGTAAATCAAGGATGCGGCAAGCATGGGAAAAGAAAGGCCGTCTACAAACGATTTGATTGAGAATCCTTCAGCGCTTACTTCTGTATATTTACGAATGTCTGCAGCAATTTCCAGCTGCCGGACAAATTCTTCCGGGTTTTGCATCAATTCGCCGTTATTGGAAACCAATTCCTGGATTTTTTTTTCAAGACGTTCCATGAACAGACTGTTCATATCATTGCAAATAAAGTCTATTTTTTTCCCCAGAAATTCCGGGTCGATAAGATTGGAAGGCTCATTGACAAATTTTGCAATATCCCTTACTGTATTGAATATATTCAGATAGTCTTTTTTTATAAAAATCTTTTTTGTGAAATGCGGTACCGATCCGCGAAAAGCTTCATGATACGTTTTTAAAAAACTCATGGTGATTTTATGCTGGCGCAGTTCAAAAATCCCGTTTGCAATTAAAAATCCAAGAAGTTTATCTTTTGATTTTCCTTTATGAAGAAGAATCCTCATCATTCCGGGATCTTTCATATTAAGGGAAACCTGGCAGAAATAATCAAGGAAAGCGACAGTCAATTTCTCATTTTCATTGACAGAGCCGTAAGGGGACATTTTTCCATCGCGAATTGCCTGGAGAGAAAGATCTGCAAGAGAAGAGTTGTCTTTTTTTTCAGAAAGCCCGGGTACATGAAGGTAGGTTCCTGTGTATCCGGCAAAAATTCCCATATGGCAGTCTGATCCTCCTGACATTGATTTCTCATAGGGTCTGATGCAGTAATCGTCTATATCGATATCATATTTTTTTGCATAACGTGCTATTTTTTCCTGCGAAAGATGATCGAGCCATTTTTTAAAAAGAAGATTTTGTTCGGTGTTTCTCTGGCCGTTTATAATTTCAAATCGTTCAAAAATGACGGACATTTTTTCAAAAAAATCGAGAGGAGGTACGCCTTTAGGACTGTAAAAATACAGCGGATGCGCCCAGATTGTCGGAATCTCATGCTCTCTTGCATATCTTAAAAATTTATACAGATTGGATCGGAGTGCATTCAGTTTTTCATGCTGTTCCGGAGAAAATCCAAATGTAAGAACGTGGATGCTGATGTTGAAATCGGGGATAAAGCAGGTATATTCCGCTCCAGTAAGTATATCCATTCCCCGTTCCTGCATTTCAAAACAGGAACGGGCATTATTATGATTGGTAATTGTAAATGAATTGCAGCCGTTTCGTTTTAAAGAGTCCAGCAGATCGGAAGTTTCAAGCCAAGTTTCAGGAATTTCCATGATCCTTGCAAGAACTTCATCCGGTACATCGCTATTTTTGTCATGGCAGTGAAGATCTATTTTCAGAGTTTCTTCCGGGGGGAACAGCTTACCCTGAATTCGTAAAAAATCTAAAAATTCATTTTCCAGTTCTTTGCGAAACGTTCTGTATGACGGGTTTGCAATCTGATCCATGATATTATCCTGCATTTAAATATTACCCTGTAATGAAAATTATATTACATTTTGATTACAGTTCTATAATACAATTTCTTTTTAAAGTCAGATCTATTTAACTTTAACTGAAGCCCCAGTATCTTTTCTGAAAATTACAGGGATTGGGCAGAAATGAACATTTGAACTAAAATTAAACATTCATTAT
>JAOUOA010000553.1 GCA_029880625.1 Spirochaetia bacterium | reverse complement strand
TCACCAGCAAACCCCCCGGTACCATCGAATGGGAATAAATTAAGCTTTATAAAATTGAGTAAGAAAGATGAATCAAGGCGGTTTTCTATTTATAAAAAAAGATCATTTTCAAATAGACCGTTTATTTGATGAATTGATCCATAATCCCTGGAGTGAAAAAAAATTTCATCCTCATGCAGATTTTTACGAAACAGAAGCTTCTTATGTTTTTGAAGCGGACTGTCCGGGAATGACAATTGATGATATCAATCTCACTATATCAGGAGATACCCTTGAAATTTCAGGAGAGAGGCTGATCAGATCTGAAATCCATCTGGGTTCTCATCATTTTAGAGAGCGATCATACGGAAAATTTTATAGAAGCCTGCAGATACCGGCCGATGCAGACAGAGAAAATATTTCTGCTGAGATGAACCACGGCGTACTTAGAGTTATACTTAACAAATTAAAGATCTGAATATGAATAAAGACGAGAAAAATTTTGTCAGAGCCGGTGTTTTTAATGAAATTCAATCAGATGAACTTCAATTTATTCCGGATCTTTCTTCAGTATCTCTTGATAATAAAAACGGAAAAGAAGAATTTGCCGGTCAGAAAAGAGCGGTATCAGCTCTGGAATCGGGAATTTACGTTGGTTACAATATTTATGTTTCAGGGATCAGCGGATCAGAAGATATCCGCGCTCTTCAAAACTGGCTTAAAGAAAAAGCTTCTTCAGAAAAAACTCCAGAAGACTTTGTTTATGTAAATAATTTTAAAAATCCGGACGAACCCCATGCTATAAAGCTCAATAATGGAATGGGAAAGGTTTTCCAGAAAAAAATGAATGACCTGATCAGGACATTAAAACGGGAACTTCCGGAAAGTTTTCGAAAAGAAGCATTCGATAAAGAAAAACTGAGTTTGAAAGATAAATATTCCAAAAGATCTGAAAAACTCAGTAAAACTTATGATGCCCTTGCGAAAGAAAAGGGATTTATCATTCAGTCTGCGCCTGATGGAAATATTTTTTTCATTCCGCTTGTTAACGACAAGCCGATGGAAAATCCTGAAGAATTTGCAAAACTTCCGGAAGAAGAACGTGAATCCATAAGCAGAAAACAGGAAGAACTAGGAAGAGAGCTTGAAAAATTACTGGTCTCCCAGAAAGAAATATTAAAAGAGCTGGAAACTGATATCAGAGCAGTCGAAAGACGATTTGCAGAAAATGTCCTGAATCCGCTGATCAATGATATTAAAAAAGCTATTGAAAGCGATTTTGTCGACCGGTATCTCGACGAATTAAAAGAGCATATCCTTGATCATATCGATAAGTTTAAAGACCAGACTCATTTCAAGAAAGATTCTGGCGATGAAATGTTTGAATATGACGTAAATGTTGCTGTCGATAATTCAAATACAAAAGGAGCGCCAGTAATTCTTGAATCATCTCCAGGCTACATTAATTTATTCGGGAATATTGAAAGAGTTGTTGACCGAAACGGAAGAGTTGTTACAAATTTTACAAGAATTAAATCAGGTTCGCTTCTTCGTTCGCACGGAGGGTATCTTATCATCAATCTTGCAGACGCTTTGTCTGAAGCTGCAGTATGGAAAACACTGAAGCGCACTTTAAAAAATAAACGAATAGAAATTGAAACCTATGAGCCATTTGCTCTTTTTTCAACGACGGGGCTCAAGCCCGAAGGAATCAGCATTGATACCACTGTTATTGTATACGGCAGTTCCTATCTTTATAATTTGCTTTATATGCTGGATGAAGAATTTCCCAATGTATTCAAGGCCAGAGCTGATTTCGGCCATACCATGGAAAACAAAAAAGAAAACATATCAGCTTATATTCAGTGGATCAATAATAAAATTGATGAAATGAAATATCCTCTTTTTGAAAAAAGCGGTTATGAAAAAATGATAGCTTATGGAGCAAGAATAGCAGAAAACAGGGAGAAAATTCCAGCATCCCGCGAAATCATTTCAGACCTTGTCAAGGAATCCGCCTACATCGCAGTAAAAAATCAATCACGGACAATAGACGGTTCTCATGTGGCGGAAGCAATTCGTCTCAGGAAATTTCAAAATAACAGAATCGAAGAAGAGCTTACCTATATGACTGAGAAGGGAGTTCTTCTCATTGAAATTGAAGGAAAGAAAATCGGTCAGATCAATGCACTTTCCGTTCTCAATGCGGGAGGATATGAATTTGGAAGACCCACCCGAATAACGGCAACCGTTGGTATGGGAAGTTCAGGAATCATCAATATTGAACGAGAAGCAAAAATGAGCGGTAAGATTCACGATAAAGGTGTGTTGATCCTTTCCGGATATCTTCGCAGTCTTTTCGGTCAAAAATTTCCATTGAATTTAAGCGCCGGGATCACTTTTGAACAGTCTTATTCTGGAGTGGAAGGGGATTCAGCGTCTTCAACGGAATTGTATGCTCTATTATCTGCTCTTTCACAAATTCCTCTTCGCCAGGATCTGGCAGTAACCGGTTCTGTAAATCAATACGGCGATATACAGGCTATTGGCGGAGTGAATGAAAAAATCGAAGGTTTTTACCGTGTATGTAAAATGAAAGGTCTGACCGGAGACCAAGGGGTTT
>JAOUOA010000551.1 GCA_029880625.1 Spirochaetia bacterium | reverse complement strand
AGGAGATATTCCATATCCAGAAGAATGATAATTTCTTCTCCCACCTTGGCCATTCCCAGAATAAACTTGGTCCTGAGGTTGGTGCCGAATGCAGGAGGAGGTTCAATATCTTTTCCGCTTACATCAATCACCTCATTTACATTATCTACAAGAATTCCCGTATAGGATTCTATATCGCCGCTTGAATCTTCTACAATGATAATACAGGACTTTTTGGTGATCTGAGAAGGCTGTTTTGAAAACAGGTACAGGAGATCCACAACAGGAACAACGCTTCCCCGCAGATTGATCACGCCCCGGATATAATCCGGAACCATGGGAACCTTTGTAATTCCATTGTATTCAATGAGTTCTTTTACTTTTAAGATTTCAAGGCCGAACAGCTCCCCCTGGAGCTGGAAGGTCAGAAGCTGCTGATCGACCTGGATATCCCTTTTTACTTCTAATTGATTATCGCTCATCATACTCTCCTAGAATTTTACAAAGTCGCCGTCTTCATCAACATCAGAAACAACGGCTCCAGCTTGTCTTTGCGCAACAGGCTTGGCTGCTTTTTTCATACCGGGCTGGATGGCTCCGAGATGATCTCTTTTATTTGATTTATGAGAAACGCTGGAAGCGCGTAAAAGATCATCATTGACTCTGAAAAAGCTCATTAACTTATTCAGCTGCTCCGCCTGACCGCTGGTTTCTTCAGCAGTGGCTGCAAGCTCTTCTGCTGAAGATGCATTCTGCTGGGTAATCTGATCCAGCTGGTTCATGGCTTTATTAACCTGTCCCACCCCTGCAGACTGTTCTTCTGATGCTGCCGTAATTTCCTGTACAAGGTCTGATGTCTTTTTAATAGAAGGCACAATTTCTTCAAGGAGTTTTCCAGCCCTTCCTGCAAGATCCACTGAGTTTTTTGCAACCTCGCCGATCTCCTGGGCAGCCACCTGGCTTCGTTCTGCCAGTTTGCGGACTTCTGCCGCCACAACAGCAAAGCCTTTTCCATGTTCTCCTGCTCGGGCCGCTTCAATGGCGGCATTGAGAGCCAGAAGATTGGTCTGGTAGGCAATGTCGTCAATGATTCCGATTTTTTCAGCAATTTGATTCATTGCAAGAACCGTATCACTTACAGACTCTCCGCCTTCTACCGCTTCTTTTGAAGCCTTCAAAGCCATATTGTTTGTGACTTTTGAATTTTCTGTATTTTGAGCAATGGTTGCGCTCATTTCTTCAAGCGATGAAGAAACTTCTTCCACGCTTGCAGACTGCTCCGACGAGGCCTGACTCATGGTCTGGGCTGTGGCAGAAAGCTCTTCCGCGCCGCTGGACAGAGCATCGGATGCTCCGCGGACTTCTACAATAATTTGCCCGAGCTTATCTACCATTGTTTTTAAGGCAAAAAGCATGCTTGCATTGTCATTTCTTCCAATGCTAATATTCTGTGAAAGATCGCCTTCCGATACCAGACGGGCAATATCCACAACAACTCCGGGTTCGCCGCCCAGCTGCTTCATAATGCCGCCGATGATGATAAAGGCAAAACCAATGCCGAATATAATACCGATCGCAACCAGGGAAGCCATAATGTAGAGCTGTGTTTGAAATGTACTTTCAGTGTCATTATAAATTTCTTCTGAAATTTCAAGCTGAACCGCTACAAGCTCTGCAAATTTTCCGGAAATGGGGTCGATTTTAGGATAGAGTTCTTTGATTGTATATTCAGCAAGCGCTTCTTCATCGCGGCGCTCCATGATATCGACCAGTTTTTCAATGCCCTTGTCTGCCTCAGCCATCATAGGTTTGGCCTGTTCGACAATCTGCAGCTCTTTTCCAACAATATAGGTTCCAAGATATTTGGTCCAGATATCATTAATTTCTTTCTGTGCAGATCGGATATTGTTGATCCCTTCTTTGTAGGTAAAGTTTCCGTTTCTGACCTGATGGGAAGTATCTACAATATTAACTGCATAAAGGTCTGCGACTTTTTTTAAGTCTTCCAGAGGGACCACTCTGTCCACGTACATTGTATTCATTCCGCTGATCGCCGTATTCATACCCATCCAGGCGGAAACGGAAATTCCCACAGAAATCATAAGCAGAATTCCCGTAAGCATACTCAGCTTTGTTCTGATTTTCATTTCTCCAAACATATATTTCTCCAGTTCACCATTCTTTTTTTTAATTTATAAATTTAAGATATCTAATTTCAAAGTAATTGAATATATTAATGACGAATAATTTTAATATATTCTTTACATTAAACATATTTTTATTTATATTTTATTTTTTTTTCATTTTTTTTATAATACATAATTCGCATTATGTTCACATTATTTCAGAACTTATGATTTCACTGACCTTCTTTCCAGTTCCTCTGAAAGCCCGATCAGAGAATGCACATCCATAATAAAAGCGACTTCGCCGTTTCCAAGAATTGTGGAACCGCTGATCCCGCGCAGCTTTCCAAGGATGGCGCCGAGAGGCTTGATCACGGACTGCATTTCGCCGTGAATGCCGTCTACAACCAGTCCTGCTTTTTTACCGCTCTGGCTGACAATTACAATATACTCACGGTTTTTATCTGCAGCATCTGCCTTTTCATCATTTCTGGAAAGGAAG
>JAOUOA010000550.1 GCA_029880625.1 Spirochaetia bacterium | reverse complement strand
TTTTATTTTAAAAAGGAAGTTGTGACGGTATTTAATGATCTCAGGCTTATTCTTACATCCCAGCAAAAATTATAAACGGATATTTATACCGCCTGTTTTTGCTTTATTTCTTTTCGAATTCTGCAGCTTTTTCCCGCTGGGTTCTCATCTGGATTTCTGCGATCATTATGAAGAAAACGGATGCGCCGAACTGCAGCCTCAAAAACGAACCTATGAAATCAGGGTCAGGGATTCAAAAAAAAATACATGGTATGATTTTGGATATGAGATGTATTTTCATACCCGCCAGACTCCCGGGATCTATGTAGATTTTACACGAAGTCTGACCGAGGAAGAATTTAAAAAATTTAAAGAATCAATTCAGTGCAGTTATCGTCTATATAAAGATAAAGAACAAGAAGTGTCCGGGCATATGGAGGGCATGAAGATCAATCCAGACCGTTCCGGATTCTGGTGTTTTGATTATCTTGGCTCCATGCTGGTTGCCTATCATAAAAGATACGGAAGCATTCAGGAGAAACCTGATGAAGATTTTTTTCCTGTATTTCTTGAAATATCCTATGATTCATCTCTTGAAGAGGTCCGGGGCTCAGGGACCGCTGAAATTCAGGTAAAATGGTAAAAAATTTCTTTCATTCCCCCCTGAGAGTGATTTTGTGGCGTATATGGCTGATAATCTTATGGAAGTAACCATCTCCGATGTTTCTATCACCAACGTGGGATTTGCAATCTTTCTAAAACCCACCGATATTGAATCACAAAGAGTGGTTCCGATTTTTATAGGCCCTCTGGAAACGTATTCGATTTCCAGCGCCCTGGACGGAGTGACCCCCCCGCGTCCCAATACTCATGATTTAATCATCAGCATGCTCAATGAAATGGAAGCCAGGGTTCTTCATGTCATCATCAATGATATCATCGGAAATATTTTTTATGCAAGAATTGTCATCCAGACAGAAGACGGAGTTCTTGAACTCGACTCCCGTCCTTCGGATTCTGTTGCCATCGCAATACGCTCAAAATGCCCCATCTATGTAAATGAAAAGGTTTACCGAGAATCTTCTGTTGTCCTCGGAGAGGAAAATAAAGAGAAGGGAGATCAGGTAGAATCGGAAATCCGCGAAGAAATTGAAAAAAGAGAAAGCAGCCAGGAAAACGTGTATCGTCTGACCGGAGGCATTACTTCCGAAATTGAAGACTTGAAAAAAGAGCTTCAGAAAGCCGTGGATGAAGAGAACTTTGAAGAGGCGGCGCGTCTTCGCGATTTAATCAACAGCAAGGTTCAGGAGAACTGACCTATGATCTGTCTGTCAGGTGCTTTTTTTCCAGACGAAATCAGGAATTGAATTTCTATGATTTGTCATTCTTGCAGCACAGAAAAGAAAATCAGAAAGACGGTTAATAAAAATAAAATCTTCTTTTCCGGTAAATTTTCTGCAGGAAACCATACGGCGTTCCAGCCTCCTGCATACAGTCCTTGCCAGATGAAGTCTTGATGCGCTTTCGCAACCTCCCGGAAGAATAAAGTTTGTCAGCGTTTCCAGACTTTCCGTATAGCGGTCAATTTTATCTTCAAGAAAAGCCGTATCGCTCTTTTGCACTGCAGATAATTTTTTTTGACCGGGGTCAGCCATGACGGAGCCGATTTCAAAAAGCAGGGACTGAATTTTCTGAAGAGAATTTTTTAGATCTTCACAGTTGTCGGAAAGTGAAGAGGCCGCAAAACCCAGGGCTGCATTGAGTTCATCAAGTGTGCCGTAAAGTTCAACGCGCTTTGAATCTTTCATCACGCGTTTCCCTCCAGCAAGAGACGTTTGGCCCTTATCGCCGGTTTTTGTATAAAGTTTCATTGATCCTCAATTGCTCCAAGAATGATTTTAGAAATTTCAAATGCAATCTCATCCGAATTTTCCATGGCATCGAGAAAAATGCATTCTTCAGGCAGAATTCGTAGAAAGTTTTTATAAAATTTCTCCTGCTGGGCAAGGGTTTCAAAACTTTCCATTTGCTCCCTGCTTTTTGTAATTCTTTCCAGGGCCACTTCCGGAGGGATGTCCAGAAAAAATAAAAGGGAGGGTTCGGGAAACCCACGCTTCAAACTTTCTTCAAGAATTTCCTGAGCTCCGGGAGGTTCTGTTTCATCTCCCTGATAGGCCGCAGTAGAATAAAAATACCGGTCCTGGAGAATTAACTTCTTATTTTTAAGTTCAGGTTTGATGCTGGAATTTACGTTTTCTTCCCGGTCCAGCATGAAAAGATCAATCCACTCTGACCGTTGCAGGTTATTTCCCGCTTGGAGAAAAGCCCGGATTTTCTGTCCGGTTTTTCCTGATGTGGGCTCGCGAAGCAGGAGGATGGAATCGGAAAGTTCCGGCATCTGGTTTAAAAGTTCTTCCCGGACTTTTTGGATCAGGGTGGTTTTCCCGGATCCGTCAATCCCCTCAAAAACACAGAATAATCCTTCCTTCAGCACATTTCCAGATTGTTCCGGGCCCTCCATCTGTCATGTATTTTACTGTGTTTTTCCAGGAAATATGATTTACAGTAGGGCATACCGGAAGGAGATTGATGACGGATTGAAATTAAAAGCTCTGAAAAAAACCATTCTTT
>JAOUOA010000549.1 GCA_029880625.1 Spirochaetia bacterium | reverse complement strand
CGAAAACTTTTAAGTTTGGCAGAACCGGCATCAAAAGCAAAATATGTCCGGTTTGAAACGCTTTTCTCTCCCTCGCAGATGCCCGGACAGAAAAACTCATGGTATTCATGGCCATACGTTGAAGGTCTTCGTCTTGATGAGGCAATGAATGATTTAACGATTCTTGCGACGGGATTGTACGGAAAGGAATTAAAGCCTCAAAACGGAGCTCCGATCCGACTTGTAGTTCCCTGGAAATACGGATTTAAAAGCATTAAGTCTATTGTAAAAATTGAACTTACAGAATTCATGCCGGAAAGCCTCTGGATGCGGACTGCCCCAGGCGAATACGGGTTTTATGCAAATGTAAATCCGGCTGTTTCTCATCCCAGGTGGTCGCAGGCAAGCGAACGAAGAATTGGAGAATTTAAAAGACGCAGAACTCTTATGCTGAATGGATACGAAAATGAAGTAGCCTATCTTTATAAAGGGATGGATTTAAAAAAATATTTTTAATTTATAAATATAACGAACTGTAAAATGATTGTAAATTTCACCACACCGGGCAAAGTATTTTCAGGTTTGCTGATCGGCAGTTTTAATTCAATTAAATTTCGAAAAATTCTGTCCCGTTCATTGTTTTATGCAGTCGGATTGATTCCCTTTCTGCTTCTTATTCTGGATTTTTATTCAGACCGTTTAACTGCAGAACCCATTCAGGAAGCTATGCACAGGACCGGGAAGTATACCCTGGTTCTGCTTTTAATTACACTTTCCTGTACTCCATTGAAGCATTTAACCGGCATTAAAGTATTTCTGTACCTTCGCAAGACAGCCGGTCTTCTTTCTTTTTCTTATGCAACTCTGCATGCTGTGATTTTTTTTATATTCGATTACGGACTTGACTTTTTTTTCATAAAAGAGGCTCTTTTTGAAAAGCCCTATGCTCTGATGGGGCTTTTTTCTTACATCCTTCTGATTCCTCTGGCAGCAACATCCAATCATTTTTTTATGCGCAGACTGGGTAAGTTTTGGAAAAACATTCATTCATTGATTTATGTACTTACGGCTGCAGGAATTTTTCATTTTATTTGGCTTGTTAAATCGGATTACAGAATTCCGCTGATGTACGGCCTGGTCTTTGTTTTTCTTATGGCATACAGAGTTTTGATTTTTATAAAGAAAAATTCAAAACTCTGAACGGAATATTCAAAGCGATCTTGCAATAATCCAAAACAATATTTTTAGCAATGATTTATTGAATAATTTCGATTCAGTTAAATGTGCTGATTATGAAATAATGCGTTATGTTTACGTTCTGTATTTAAAGTATAAAGTACAATAAGGCTGAGAGCAGGATAAAAATGAAACGTTATACGCCTGTAAGCTGTTTCAAGCAGCCAAACAAGATCAAAATCATTAATAATAAAAACAAAATGATACAAAATAAAGGAAGCACCTAAAGGCAAGAAATACCGTAATGAAGAAGGACTGCTTTTGAAAATTAAATAAAAGGGAACTCCTAAAGTATGAAGAACATGAACTGTAAAAAAATATTTTATCATCAGTTTATAGCGTGCGATCGTTGTAAAGTTGGTTAAAAAAATTTCTAAGTTTAATGGTTTTACATATATCCGATCAACGGTGAATTTTGATGCGGCAAGCAGAGTAAAAGATGGCAATGAAACCAAAAAGAAAATTAGAAAAAAACGAATTGGTTCGATTCTCTTCCCAGCAGAAAAATATAGCATAATTAAAAAAGGAATTAAAAGCAAGACCCCTTCATTTTTCAGTGAAGTCAAAATGGATCCGGAAAAAATAATAAAGATCAGTATTATGGATGAATGTTTTTTTATCGAATTAATAAAAATAAAGAATAACGACAATGTCATAATTAAATAAAATGCAATGGGAACATCGGCGCACAGATGGGATGCATTTTCAGACACAGAAGGGTATATAACAGAAAGTGCAATTGCAGTCATACCGGGATTCAGAATCTTATTCTGATTGATATCATAAAATGAAAATAATAATATGCTGATTGCAATAAAATATAAATAACTTAAAATTATTGGAATGAATATGCTCCAGTTTCCCCATAAGATGATTAAAAATGAAATCTGCAATGAATAAAATGGCGGATTACCGTCCCAGAAACTTTTGTAAATCATAAACCTGTTGTTTTCAATATATTCAAGAGCATAGTGCTTTGCCATCATATTATATCTTGATGAAGCATCCCACATCCCTTCCGGTTCATTGTAGATTTTATAAAAAAAAAATAAACTTCCTGTTAAAATTATTATAAAATATACAAGTAAAGTGCGTCCTGGAATAATTCTGTCGGTAAAAAAAATCTTGGCGATTGGAGTGATAATTTTCCAGGAAAAGAAAGAGAATAAAAGCAATGACAATATAGTGAAAATTCTTACAAAGATGAATTCTTGTGATGAAGTAAAGCTGCAAATTGCAAGCTCAAGGAAAGGTATTGCGGTAAGGTTTATAAAGAAAATAAATACAAATTGAAAAAGATGACGTGGTTTAATTTTCATATCCATTGCTTCTGCCGATCAATACATAATGATCTGTTTTTGATAATATTTTTCGATTTTTAAGTTCAGTTGTTTTTATATT
>JAOUOA010000548.1 GCA_029880625.1 Spirochaetia bacterium | reverse complement strand
AAAAGAACTGCCCGAAGAAGTTAAAAACAGTCCTGAAGCATGGGCAGGATGCTACGGCGGCTCTATAGTAAAAGAAGAGTATTTTCAGGCCGTAAGAGACGGCGGTTTTACTGAAATTGAAGTTCTTGAACTTTCAGATCCTTATGAAAAAGGCGGAGTGAGCGTTCAGAGCATCACAATCAAAGGAATTAAAAAATAAAAATAAATGGAGGAGCAATGAAATCTCTCACCAAAAAAGTAATTTCCGGAAAAGAGCAGAAAACAGTAGCTCAATGCTGCGCAAAAAAATCTAAAATCATTTCCGGCTGTCACGATTAAACATCCGCCGCCAGTAGGCGGCGGCTTTTTCGAAAACTGCTTTTTCAAGACCCTTCGCAAATCATAAAACCTGCTGATCATGATAAAATCTAAATATACATTTTTAATTGAAAAAGAAAACGAAGGCATACTGATGAATTATCTGTCAGGAGCTATTGATTTAATTGACAATCAAGAACTTCAAGAATTTAAAAAAAGACTCGAAACAAATCACTGGGACGATTTTCATCTGGCTGAGGACATGCTGGAAAAAAAATATCTTTTTCCCTCCACAGAAGATGAAGAAGATTTTATCCAGGAAAAATATCTTGAGTTTCAGGATGAATACGAAGAAACCCAGGTTCAGTTGATTTTTTCAACTACCTACGCATGCAATTTCAGCTGCGCCTACTGCTTCCAGGAAGAATACAGTCAGAATTCAAAAATCGTAACCCCTGAAATTACAGATGCTTTTTTCAAGTATGCCAATGAGAAATTCTCCCGGGAAAAAACACAACCCTACATAACGCTTTTCGGCGGAGAACCTCTCCTTACAGGAAAAGCGAAAGAAAATATTCTTTATTTTTTAAAGCAGGCAAAAAAATACAATTATGGAATCGCCATCGTAACAAACGGCTATGAACTGATGGATTATGTGCCTGAATTTCAGAAAATCGGCGTTGAAATTAAAGAACTGCAGGTCACACTTGACGGAGACAGAGAATCGCATGATTCAAGAAGGTATACTTCTCCCGGAATTCCCACTTTTGACAGGATCTCTGACGGAATCGATCTTGCGATACAGTCCGGATACCGGATCAATCTCAGAAGCATCATTGACAAAGATAATATTGCCTCACTGGTTGGTCTTGCAGAACATGCACAGAGCCGTGGATGGCTGGATGCTCCCGAAGGCCTCTTTGAAAGCACTCTTGGGCGGAATTATGAACTTCATACCTGCCAGAAAACAAACAGCCTTTACGAAAGGGCCGAGATGTGGAAAGATTTCTTCATGCTTGCAGATCTCAATCCCGTCCTCAAAAAATACCATAAGCCCCAGTTTCACGGCATGAGAGCTTTAAGCGAAACAGGTGAACTCCCGTTCCCCATATTTGACGGATGTCCTGCCGGCAAAAAAGAATTCGCATTTGATCTGAATGGAGATATCTACGGATGTACGGCTTCCGTCGGAGTTTCAAAATACAAACTGGGAAGTTTTACGGATGCGAACCAGTCGTTCAATCATGACCGGCTGAATGAGTGGGCAACCCGCGATACACTTTCCATCCCAGAATGCAGCGAATGTCCTGTGAGCCTGAGCTGCGGCGGCGGATGCGCGGTGCTTGCCTGCAATCAGACCGGGAAAATTCATTCGCCTGACTGCAGACCGGTTCAAGAGCTTGTGAAGCTCGGACTGGATTACTATAAAATTACCGAAAGCGCCGCTCAGGATTCAGTATAAGGTTTCAGGATTTTAAAACCTGATTTTTAAGAATCTTTTCAAACTCGTTTTCCGGTAACGGTTTTGCAAAATAAAAACCCTGGAACTTGCTGCAGCCGGAATTTTCAAGAAATATTACCTGTTCTTTGGTTTCAACACCCTCTGCAATCACGTCAAGGCCTAGAGAATGTGCCATTGAAATAATGGTCTCAACAATGACATCATCCTTGGTGTTATGATTCAGGTTTTTCATGAATGACTTATCAATTTTAACCTGATCAATCGGAAGTTTTGAAAGGTAGGAAAGAGAAGAATACCCGGTACCAAAATCATCCATGGAAAATGTAACTCCTGCATTTTTCAGCTCATTAATTTTTTTTATGCTGGCGCCAATGTCAGTTAAAAGCGTACTTTCAGTAAGTTCCAATTTTAACTTTGCAGGATTAATCTTTGTCTCATCTAAAAGACGATTAAAAAACTCCAGAAAATCTGCATTATGAAAATGATGTGCGCTGATATTTACAGAAAGTGAAAGGTGTTTTGTAGATTCCTCTGATTCCCATTGTTTTAATTTTCTGCATGCATTTTGAAGCACCCAGCGGTCCAATTGAGTGATAAAACCACACTCCTCAGCAACATAAATAAATCCCCCTGGCAGGATCAAACCCTGCTCCGGATGATTCCAGCGCAATAAAGCCTCTGCCGCAAAAGTGTTATTGCTGGAATCCACCTGTTTTTGATAATAAATGTTAAATTGATCCTTCTCAAGAGCTTCATTCAGACCCTGTTCAATATTCATACGGATTGACAGAACAGAAAATTCATCAGGATCATAAAATCGAATCGTATTTCTTCCTGAACTTTTCGCAAGATACATGG
>JAOUOA010000547.1 GCA_029880625.1 Spirochaetia bacterium | reverse complement strand
AGACGAAAAAAACGGGATACGGCTTCTTTCAGTTGATTTGGATTTTCAGAATACGGATGGAGTTTTCGTGCTTTAATCAGCCGGTAGATTTCAAGAGGAGGCTTTCTGTCCCGTATGGCAAGCCGCTCAATGATGTCCAGAAGATCATAGGGCATCAGATCCGCCTCATCGGTCTGACTTTCTTCAGGAGGCCGGAGTTCCGCTGTGGGATTCTGATCGTTTACCGCTTTCAAGGCTTCGATTTTTCCAAATTGATCGCCAGAAATTTCCATATGGCGAAGCCATTTTATTAAATAAGCTTTATCGACGCCGGCAAGAGGCGCAAGCCCTCCGCTGGTATCGCCGTCCATTGTGCAGTATCCGACGGCCGCTTCGCTCCTATTGCTGGTCGTGATCAGAAGGCTTTTTGTTGTATTCGCAAGCATCCAGGCGAGGGGAGACCGAGAACGCGCCTGAATATTCTGAAGCGTCAGATCATCCTGCTCCCATGTCAGTTTTCGCTTAATGAGATTTTCCATTGTTTCTGTGTAGAATTGCACGGCAGCGTCTATCGAAGTTACATAATGCCGGGAGCCGAGAAGTTCTGCAAGAGACGACGAGGCTTTCTGCGTGATTTCTCCGCTGTTTTTTGTGGACTGATAAATAGTATAAAGAATCTGCGGAATGATATTTCTCCGAAAATCCTCAAAGTCCGTTCTTGCTGCGCCCTTGCTGCCGTGACCTTCAGTTTTATTAAAAGAATTTGCATCATCGTTGACCAGATGATTTAAGCCGAGTCTTTCGAGAGCTTTTGTGATTCCCAGTTCTTCAGCGGAAATTAAAAGCATTCTCTGAGCCAGAACCGCGCAAGCGCTTGAATCGACTCCGCCGGAAAGAGAAATTACATATCCTCTGCTTTTTGATTTTCGCATGTAGTCAAAGAGCCCCAGAGCGACGCTTTTTTCGAATTCTTCCTCTTTTGTGAGATTTTCTTGAAACATTTGTGAAGGGAAATAACTATGATCTGATTTCTTTCTTTCTCCTTTGCTGCTGCTGGATTTTCCGCTGAACCCGATGGTTTTTACCGGAGACTTTTGCGAAAAAGGGGTCTTGATGATTGTAATCACGGAATTTTCTGAAACGGCCTGTTCTTTTCGAGAATAGATTCGCGATCTTACGGTTCTGTTTGCGGAAAGATCCAGATCCATTACAGATGTGATGCTGTCCTGAAATGAAAATCGTACGCTTTCATAAATCAATTCACCATTAGATGCTGCAATCGCTCCTCCGTCATAGATGATCCTTCCTGCTTCGCAGCCAAGAAGATTGACTGAAATAAAAATATTCCCGAACTGACGCGAACTTTCTTTCGCAATATTTTTTCGGACTTCCTGTTTACCGAAGGAAAAATGCGATGCGGAAGGATTGAGCAGAATATCAATGCTGTTTTTTGCGTAAATCTGAGCCGGCCGTGCGGAAATCCAGGCATCTTCACAGATTTCTATGCCAATCCGGACCTGTTTATGTTCAAAAATCAGAGGACCGATGGGAATGTTTTCCGGTATTACGGATTCCTTTCCCCTCCAGGCGCTGAACCATCGAGGTTCATAATGGACACCGTCTCCAGCAAGATTCTGTTTTGGGATCATCCCCAGAATTTCTCCGCCTGAAACTGCAGCCATGCAGTTGTAAATTCTGTCGTTATGGCGGACAGGTAGGCCCGTAAAGATCAGGGATTCGGGAAGAATGGATCTTGATGCATCAGCAATGGATTTTAATATTTCATAGGAACGTTGTAAAGAATTTAAAGAATGAAAGGCGTCCTCGCATCCGTAGCCGCTGATGGAAAGTTCTGGAAAGAATATAACATCAGGTGATGATACAGACACATTTTTAAGGGCTTCAAGGATTCGTTCTTGATTCCCCCGCCAGTCCAGAGGGGTCTGATTCAGTGATACGGCTGCAAGTCTGATTGTATCCATTCCATTATAGTATCGGAAAATTAAAGGGATAAAACAGAGCTGATGATTTCAAAACCGTCGGTGCCTCCGTTTAACGGATCAACCACGCGTTCGGGATGAGGCATCATTCCCAGAACTTTATTCTTTTTATTAATAATTCCTGCAATGTCAAAAACGGAACCGTTTGGATTTTCAGTATATCGAAAGACGATTTGATTGTTATCCTGAAGTTCTTTTAATCCGTCTTCGGAGATTCTGTAGTTTCCGTCGCTGTGAGAAATTGGAATTTTATATGAATCTTTTTTCAGATGCTTGGTAAAAGAATTTGATGAATGCGGCTTGATCTCAACTGTTCTGCAGATATGTTTCAGATTTTCATTTCGGATTAATGCTCCTGGAAGAAGTCCTGCCTCGCAGAGGATTTGAAAGCCGTTGCAGATTCCAAGGACAGGACGGCCCAGTCTTACATGCTCCTGAAGAGAAGACATGGCTGGAGCAAAACGGGCAATGGCTCCGGCTCTCAAATAATCACCATAAGAAAATCCGCCAGGAACAACCAGCAGATTATAGGTTTCACGGATTACATTGGCATGCCAGAGCAGGCTTGTTTGAGCATGGAAAAAATCTGTTAATACTCTTACAATATCGTGATCACAGTTGGAGCCGGGAAAGGTAATGACACCGAT
>JAOUOA010000060.1 GCA_029880625.1 Spirochaetia bacterium | reverse complement strand
AGAGATTCTTTTTTTGAACAGAACTCATCCGCCTGCCTCCGAACTTTTTTTTGTAAGATCAAGAAAAATATTTTCAATATTGCCTAACTGATCTCCGGAAATATCTCCGGCCAGTTTTCCTCTGTGGATAACAATCACTCGGTCGCAGGTACGCGAAACTTCTGTTAAAATATGACTGGAAAGAAGCACGGTGTGCTTCCCTGAAAGATTCCGGATTAAATTCCTTATTTCAACAATTTGTCTTGGGTCAAGTCCCGATACCGGTTCGTCGAAAATCAGTACCGGAGGGGATCCTATAATCGCCTGAGCAATGCCAACCCGTTTTTTGTATCCCAGGGATAGATTGCGGATCAGAGTTCTTTCAACTTCTTTTAGCTCCGTCAGTTCACATACCCGGTTGAGTTCTTCATTGAAAGAAGCCTCAGGGATTCCCCGAAGCCGTGATATAAATTGAAGAAAATCTCGTACAGACAGTTCTGGATATAACGGAGGTGTTTCAGGAAGATAACCGATGTGCCTTTTGATTTCTACAGGGTTGGAAAACACATCGATTCCGTCGACATTGCAGTTTCCGTCTGATGGAATTAAATAACCGGTAAGAATGCGAAGACAGGTTGTTTTTCCCGCGCCATTTAAACCAAGAAGTCCGACAACCTCGCCTTTTTTGATATCAAATGATATTTGGTCCAGGGCCCGGACCTTACCGTAGTTTTTCGTAAGGGACTGAACTTGAATCATCTTTAGCTTTTTCTTTTTTCCTTGAATGAAACTGTCAATTTAAAATCATGTCACAATCCCGCTCTGAACAAACATGATCAAATACTTTTTTATATTATCCTTCTTTTTTACCTTTTTTTCCGGCAGTTTAAATGCTCAGGATTTTTATCTTGAAGGAAAAAAAGCTTTTGGAAGCAGAAACTACAGAGCTGCTGAAGACCTTTTCCGAAAAGCACTCCGACAGAATCCAGGAAACGGAAACCCTTATTTTTATAGGGGGTACATGAAGGAATACCAGAAAAAAAATGAAGAAGCAATTGAACTTTATAAAACTGGGATTTCCCTCAGAATGGATTCTGACTTAAAAGAGAAATCATTCTGGAAAATTGTTCTATACTATAAATACAGACAGGACTGGAATAATTTACAGATTTATTCGAACAAGTTTCTTAAATTTAAAAAATTTTCTGAAGTTGAGAAACTCCGAAACCTTGCAGAAGAGAATTTAAAAAATGCAGCTCCGGCAGAACATACCTTTGTTGTTTCGGGAATTTCGAAAATGAACGAAGAAAATTTTGATGAAGCCAGAAAAGATTTCAATTCCGCTCTGAAGATCAATTCTGAATATACGCCCGCTCTGTGGAATCTGGGTCTTCTTGAAATGAAAGAAGATCTGATTCCTGAAGCAGCAGGATATTTCAGACGACTGATTGAATTAAAACCCGAAGAATGGGAATACCGCTACAAGCTGGCCATCTGTCTGTACCGACTCGGCCAGTATGATCTTTCGCTGGAGGAACTGAAAAAAGCAAGGCAGTTTAATACCGATCCCGGAAAACGTTTTCATCACTACATAAATCTAAGCGAAGGCCTTGTCTATCTTGAATTAAACGAACTTAACCAAGCTGAAAATAAATTAAAGAAATCACTTTCCTACAGAAAAACAGGATTCGCTCTGGGCGCCATGTCACGATGCTTAATGATGAAAAAAAATTATACTGAAGCAAAACATTTCAGTCAGAAAGCTCTTCAATCCGACAGCAGGCAAAAAGATGCATTGATAACTGCGGCTCTCACCTCTCACCTGGAAAATTCTTCTGAAAAATCCTATCGTTATTCTGCAGATTATTTTTCTTCTATTCAAAATGAAAAATACTATAATATTCCGGAGAACGGAAAGCGAGTCCTTCTGATTTATTTCTCAAATTCCATCATAAAAAATAAAATCAGTCCCGATCTTGAATTCATCCTTGAGCACATTGACGATAAAACAGCAGATGAAATTCTTGATTCCAAACCAAAACTTCAAATTCCGAAGGAAGACACCCCCGACAGATCCGACAGAGAATATACTTCTGACGATTTCTTTTTTTTCAAAGGAATTTTCTTCTACAGAAACCGGAAGAAAGATCAGGCTGTAGCATATCTTTCCAGAGTTAAAAACCGGGGATTGGCATATTATTTAATTGCAAAAATAAATATTAGTAATAATTCCGCTAAAGAAACAATACAGCTGCTGAAAAAAGCAATTGATACGGAAAGTATGATTCAGTTTTTGATTATTTCCGATAAAATATTCATCGATCTTGCAGAAGAGAACCAGGAATTTTCGGGATTTTACCAATCAATAAAATCGGAAACCAGGTAATGTCCCCTCACTCAATGCTGCTCGGGCCGGATGGAATCCATGGAAGATAAAAGACCATACAGAAAAAATGTAGGCGTTGTTGTTTATAACGAAGAAGGCATGGTTCTTACCGGAGAACGCATTCAATATCCGGGAATTTTTCAATTCCCCCAGGGCGGCATGGATGAAGGAGAAACGCCTCTTGAAACGGCACGCCGCGAACTCTATGAAGAAACCAGTCTGAAACTGAACGGCGAACCAACTCATGAAATCCAGGAATGGATCCATTATGATTTTCCGGAACATATTCCCGAACACTTAAAAAAATTCAAGGGTCAGGCGCAAAAATGGTTTTTCTTTCCCTGGGACGGCGATCCGTCGACTCTAATTTTGGATCTTCACGAACAGGAATTTTTAAGCGTTCGCTGGTATAATTTATATCAGCTTGTTGATGACATTGTTGTATTTAAAAAAATGGTCTACCGGCGAATTCTTGAAGAGGCGGAAAAACATCTTCCGAAAATTTTTACAAAATAAAATTCTAACGGACGAAGGATGAATCCATGAGTCAAACAGAAGAGGCTTTGGTTGCAATCGGATCATTGCTGCAATTCTGGGTTTCATGTATTTTGTGGCCATACGCCATCGAATTAACCTCTTTTTTGCAGAAAAAAGCTTTGAAAAAGAAACGGAAAATTTCTGCCTCAGAAAATCCAATTCTGACATTTTTGAAGGAACCATAAACGGATATCGGAAGGATCATTGATACACTTCTGTTTTATTTAATGCGACATAATCTGCATCTGCAAAGATACTTAATAAAACATAAAAAAAGCTTTCCAGAATTCTTCATTTATGACCTATATCTTAAAATTGGATGAAATTCCTGCTTTTCAGGAAGATTCAAAAGGTCGATAATCTATCATGGGCATTCACAAAAATATGACCGAAAAGTTCCTCCATTACAATGAAGAACTGCTTCGCATCTGTGAAGATACCCAGAACCGTCTGAATAACAACAGAAGCAAAAGAAGCACCTGGCAGGAAAGAACTCTGGCCTGGAAAAAACAGTGGCTTAAAATTGACCCCCATTCCCCATCAAAATAAATCCCTGTAAAAAATTGCGAATTAAGTTTTTATTACCAGCATTTCTGCTTCTGATAGCCGTCACACAGATTAATTTCAGCATCAATCCGATGATCTGGCCGGACGAAGCTCTCTTTTCCAGTCCCGCCGCCAATCTTGCAGAAAACGGCTCGTTCAGCACTCCCGTTCTTTACGGACTGATTCCGGGAATGGACCGCGCTACTCTCTGGAATTCGCCTTTGTTTATGGTATTTTTATCTGGAGTCTACTTTTTTACCGGCGAAAATCTTCTCTGGGCCAGAACTCTATCTCTTGTATTCGCTTTTTTTGCGCTGTATTATTTCTTAAGAAATCTGGAACTCATCATTTCTGAAAGGATCATGCTTCTGTTCATTCCTCTGATTCTTGTTTTTGATCTTACTTTTCAAAGGTCGGCGAATACGGCACGAATGGACATGCTAACGCTTTTATTTTTTTTAATGACTCACCAGCAGCTGCTGCTAGCCTTTATGGAAAACAATCCTGCGCTTGATAAAAAAAGGTTTTTTCTTGCAGGAATTTTTACCGGACTTGCAGGACTGTCTCATCCTTTCGCTGTTATCTTAATTGGCGTCCATGCTGTATATGCATTTCCGGATTACAAAAAATTTCTGATTTCCATACTTGGCACCGCAGCTTCTTTTTCACTGTGGCTTTTTTACATTATTCCAAATTTCAATCTTTTTCTTCTTCAGTTTTCACTTCAGATACAAAGAAAACCGAATCTGTTCAGCCTCTGGGGAGGCGATACAGGAGGCATTTTCAAGGTATTTTTCAGCCAGTACGGCGGAAGCTTCGCTCTTATGATCTCAGGTTTTCTGATTTTTCTTGCAATTGCCGCTCTGATTCTTTATCATATAAAAGATCTTAAAAATAATTTCCTGAAAGATCCTTTTTTCAGGATTCTTTCCGCTTTTATTCTTATAACTGGTTTCGCATTAATTTCTTCAGAAGGATGGTATGTTCTTTACTGCGGCCCTTTTTTCCTGCTTGTCCTTGCCTATCTGAGCAGCCGGGCAAAAATTGATATGAATAAGATTTACAATCTGAAGCCCTCATTTATACGAAACGATCTATCACTTGTATTGTTATCTGTATTTTTTATTTTTTCATCCGTATACTACACAGGGAAACACCACTTTATAAAAAAAACACCTGCAGTTTCAAAATCATTTCTCCAGGCCACGGTTCCTTTGATTTCTAAATGCTCTTCAATTTATCTTCGCGTTAGGCCGGACCCGTATTTTCACTTAAGAAAACAAAAACCCAAAATCGAAGTTCTTGAATTTATTCCAGGCAAGCTGATGATTGAAAAAGATCAGAAAGATCTTTTCAGGCGCCTGGATAAAATCGAATGCTTTTTTCTGGATGCAAACGATTCCTGGGAACCCAATATTTCAAACTATATCTCTGCAAACAGATATGATTTTGAAAGGATCCATATTTATTATGCAGATCCCGTCGGCAAAAACACGCTTTACAGAAGAATTATAAGATAACCTTCTTCTTAATCCGCCTGCGGACCTTTATGATTAAATAAAATTCGCGCCAGCCGCTTTTCAATATCGTCAAGAACATCCCGATCATTTCCAAAAATGCCGATATCCGTGTTGATCTGGAATGCTACAGTTATTTTATTTTTTTTATAGTGTTTGAGACTTGAACAGTAACCCGGGATCCAACCTTTATGGCCGTACGAAACATCGAGCTCAGGATCTTCTTTTATAACTGTACCCATTCCGTATTTAAAGCCTGGAGCCGCTCTTACACCTTGCAAAAGCTCCGTTAAATAATTTCCCGGCAGAGCTCTTCCTGTATACAGAGCATCTCCCCATACGGCAAGATCCCGAGACGTACTGACAAAACCGCCGCCAGCCCATTCAATGCCTGGATTCCATAACATCAAACCCGGCTTGAGAGTTGTTTTTGCAGGAAGCTGGAAACTGTTATCGGGAGAAAGATAACCCGCCGCAAGATTTGGAAGATTCTTCCGGTCGGACGGTTCTGTCATATTAAGATTCAGCGGCAGAAGGATTCTTGTACTTACTTCTTCGAATAGATGATCTCCGGTGACTTTCTCCACTATCAATCCTGCAAGAATATAACCAGTATCGCTGTAATGAAATCCTTCGCCCGGTCTGAATTTTGACGGAACATCCAGCACAAAGGAAATCAGCTTTTCAGGCTTCATGGACAATGCAGGACCTTTTTGACTTTCTATGACAGCTTTTATAAATTCCGGTGAATCAACATGATTTTCAATTCCGGAGCTGTGCGTCAGAAGATGGCGAAGTGAGATTTCCTGGCTTCCTGGAAGCCGCGAAAACCAGTTTTCAGATCCAATATAAACCCGGACAGGGACATCCAGATCCAGCTTCCCTTCACGGACCAGATGCAGCACAACTGCTGCAATAAATGTTTTTCCGATGCTTGCCGCAAGCATCCTTGAATCTTCGCCCATGGAAATCTTCAGTTCCCTGTCGGAAAATCCTGCGAAAGCAGAAACGACGGTTCCATCGGGCAAAACATATGCTGCCGTCATACCGGGAAAATTGTATTCTTCTACAATGAGCTCCACTTCTTTCTGGAAACGACGGTTTATCTCTGAATAATTTTCTTTCTTGCGGCAACCCGGAACATACAGAATGCAAGATAAAAAAATAAAGAATATAATGAGTTCCCCTAATTTAGTTTTTAATAATTTCATTTTTCAGATTAAACAATATTTGTACGCATAAAAGTGCCGAAAGAAATAAGCATATTTTAAAATCACTAAATCACATTTTCCAGTGATTTTTTGAGTCTGAAAATATTTCCTTAAAACTCAGTTCAAAAACAGATAAATTTTATCAGAAAGTTTAACAAACCAATTATTTGAAATTTTTCATCTCCTGTCCTCACACAAAATCTAATCCACAACAGCTTTCTTAAAAAACATGTCCCTATCTTTAATTAAAACATAGCCGGAAACAATTGTGAGGATTACTGTCTGAATCACCTTGCTGTCCGGATGCGTTGCAAACATTTCATTGCTGATGTTTGCAGAAAGATGAAAAAGAATTGGGATTAAAATATTTCGTTTTGTTTTATAATAAAGCCAGTTCATGAGAATGACGAAGATAAAGAGACTTACAGAAAAATTAACGGAATAAAGCAAACCTTCTTCAACGACATTGCTGTGATAGTAGTCTTTGATGAAAGAAAGCGGCAGATGCCAGAACACCCAGAAGAATGCAAAAATTATAGATGTATTAAAGAGATTGAATTTTCTTCGCAATGTATCCGTTCCGTAGCTGTGCCATGCAAATTCTTCCAGAATGGGAGCGGCAAGAAGAGGAAGCCAGGGCGAAAACAGCGAGTAAGTAAAAGACGGATTTCCTGAAATATAAAACTGATCCAGAGAATGTCCGAATAGAACAGAAATGAGCTGTCCTCCAACCATTGCAAAAAAGATCAGAAAAACAGACATCAATACATAAACAGGATTGAAATTTCTTATATTAAAAAACCGGCTTTTAAAATCAGCTACAAGCTCCTGATTTCTATAAATCAGCGCAAGAGCCACAAAAACAGGCGCAGCAAGGCCTCCCATTCCGAGAATCTGCTGGATCCTGAATAAAAGCGTGTTCTGTTCCGGCAGATGACTGAGATAGGCCACAGTAAACCACATCGCCCAGGGAATGAAAAGCGATAATGTATAAAATGGAATTGTTTTATTGTATTTTTCAATCATGCTGAATCCCCCTGTAAAGTCCAATTGCCGCCTTATTTAGATTTTTATGATGTTAACAGTTTGCGGTAGATGTTTATTTAATAATAATCTTACGCATTATGTATACAGCGAATTTTAAATTTTTGCCAAATAATCTAAAAATTTAATGCAACGATTTAAATTTTTTTTACATAGTATAGATTAAGAAAATTTATAAAACCCTTAAAAAAGAGGTTGAAACATTATGAGTTCAGATGTAGATTTTGATAAGCGTATCAGCGTTCTGGAAAACAGCATGGAATGGGCTCAGGGAAGCATCAATGAAATCAAGCGGGATCTGGAAAGTCTTAAAAACGGACAATTTCAGATTTTGGACCGCCTGGTGGATTTACAAACACGGATGGAAAAACGATTTTCTTCAATCGAGGAAAGATTTTTTTCCCAGCTTGTTCATATCGAAGAAAAAAATTCATCACAGCTGGCTCATATTGATGAAAAAACCACATCCCAGATAGCTCATATTGATGAGCGAATCTCATCCCTCCAGGCCCATACGGATGAACGAATCTCATCCCTCCAGGCCCATACGGATGAACGAATCTCTTCTTTCCAGGCCCATACGGATGAACGAATCTCTTCTCTCCAGGCCCATACGGATCAAAAATTTGTAGAAGTCCATAAAGAAATTGCAAATATCCACCGGGCCATTTCCTCTCAAACAAAATGGATATTAATTACAATTCTTGCCGCGCCATCTCTTGCATCCATTCTGCACCCGCTGATGAGCAAGCTGCTTTAATACAATGCAATAGTTGCGGCAATTCCTCACTGGATATTTATAATCAAAACAATTCCAGGATTCCGCACGCGGAATTTGTTGACTAATAACAAAATATGCCAATCACGCCGATGACAGAGAGAACAATTCTTCCAGTGCAAAAATTCAAAATGATCCCCGGCGCGGTACACGATGCCTGAAGTGGAACACGATGTGGAACGTCTCGTTGACTCCAGTCCACGGACGGACTGGTCAACGGGTCAGGCAGATGGGGACTGCGCAAGGGGATATGAAGTTAATCAATCTGGAAGATGAGTGATTGGATGTAGATCAGGGAAGAGATTTCAAATTTACAAAATTCCGGAACTCGGCTTCTGTTCCTTGAAAAACATTTCCGTCCACATATCCCAGGATTCCATTGATGCGCTCACGATTTGAATACTGCCAGAAAATCCAGGTGAAGTCAGAATCCGGATAACTGAAAATATCTCTGATCCAGAGCAGTTCGGTATATTTTGAAATATCATACATATCGTAAAATTCATAGGTTGTATAGATAACAGGCTTTCGCTTATAGTGATCCTGAACGAGATGAAAAAAAATATTCAGCTCTTGATTGAAATCATAAGAATCCGGTCTGCCGGAACAGTTTCCGGTAAATTCCAGATCAATGGCTGGAGGAAGCGAAGGGATATTTACAGGAACAACTGAAATAAAATGTTCTGCCTGATCCTTTCCGGATCTGCAGAGAGTAAAATAATGATAGGCTCCGACAGTGATTCCGTTTTCCCCGGCTTCCTTCCAGTTGTATTGAAACCTTTTATCTGTAAAATCGCCTCCTTCCGTTGCTTTGATATAGGCAAATTGAATATTCTCTTCTTTTACTTTTTTCCAGTCAATTTCACCCTGATGGTTAGAAACATCAATTCCCTGAACGGGAAATTCACTTTCTCCGGGATTGTTAAACCAGATAATTCCAAAATAGAGAAGTAATACAGGAATAATGGCTATAACTGCAAAAATGAGGGAGGAATAAATGATTTTTTTCATATGTGTTTCTCAAAATTCCCTTCACACTGGCTGCACCCGAACAGTGCGTTAAATAATGCGGCCGCTGCAAGAGCTGCCCAACGATTGTTTTTCAGAGATACAGGATCCAATCATGCAAATGATCATTAATATTTCTGCAATTACAATATTCTGTAAATCTCAGCCCCATCTATAATAAATCTGAAAACATGCCTGCTTTGTTTTTTTATTGTACAGCAGATAGACTTTTGAAACCAGCAGAATTTTTGAGCCGGTTTTATCATCCGCAGCCTCTTTATAGAACAAAATATTTTTATCAACAATATAATTTCCAGCGAAAGAACAATGGATTTTTAAATCAGCATTTGCAAACCTGTCTGTGTGAATTTCATAATAATCTTTATCTAAAACAGGTCCAAGCTTCAGTATTTCAGCCAGTTCTTTTACATCAGACTCGGGAACGGAAAAATAATGAAGATATATTCTGTGATCGTCAACTCTTTCCGTTCTCTCTATATCAATTTCAAAGTTTTGGTTTTTAAAAAAATCTTCCAGCTTATTCCGTTCCAGAGACTGCTCAATCGAAATGCCGATCAATCCGCACTCAACAAGTAAAATTAAGCTTAAAGATATCTTAAAAATATATTTTCTTTGATTCGTAAAAATGCGCATTTAGTTTTCTTACGATACTGAATGATTACAGCCTGTCATACAGGGAATAAACAAAATTTCGATTTTATAATCTTGAAAGATAATTTCTCTTTATAAAAATTTACGCATTAAATGTGTCTGATCGAAATCAATTCTGCTTTATATTTTTCATCACATCCAATAATCTTTCATTCGGCTTCAGGCCTTCACTGTCTCTGGAGTATTCGGGTCTGATTCTTTCCAGAAAATACATGTCAATTTCACCTTTGTTTTTTGCTGCGATACGACCTCGGTGTTCGCATTCAAAAATATCTTT
>JAOUOA010000059.1 GCA_029880625.1 Spirochaetia bacterium | reverse complement strand
TACTTAGAGTAGAACTATAGCTTTTTCAACTATTGTCAGGCAGTGCATTTCGTTTTACAATTAACCAGATACTTAATGAAAGTTCAGCTAAAGCCATGATTAACATGAATATTATCCCCAGTGCTTCAGGCAGATGCAGATCTACAAAAAATATAATATATGTAAATGATGCAAGAATCAAAAATGCACCAAGACTTTTTGGCATATACGCGGACTTGAGAACAGAATAACCAAGAACAAAGATATGCAGGGCAAAAAATACATAACCAACAAGTTTTATAGATGAATAACCATAGGCATCTATAATTTGAAATACCAAAGCAAATGTCCCAATTGTCAAAGTAAAAGCGTACAACAGCCTGAGGCTCGAAGTAAGTAATGCACGATTCTTATTTGCCGGCTTAAGCACAACATAAAGAGCCAGACCAATCACAGAATCAAGCACAAGTACGAGCAGATAACCTGCTGCAGCAAAACCAAACATCTTGCCGTTGGCCTTGATATCGCTGGCTAATTTTTCGGTATCTCCCGGCACCACAAAATTTGCTAAAAGAAAGTCATCAACTATTGATACAATGATAACCGAAGTGATAAACGAAATCCCCACAGTCATTGCTGCTTTCTTTGTTGATAAATTGAGAAAAAAGTTTTTCATATGTCATACAATCCATATTCGATTTAAATAAAGTAAAATTTCCGTGTTTAAGCTCGCAAACATCCAAAGCAAAATTCATAAATCAAGGACTGCTTGCATAGCAATCACCTATTTTATAATGATCGAATGTTGAATGATTCCTGTGTTTGGCGGTTCCGGAATTGAAAACATGTTTTCTCACATTATAAAACATGTTGTTATGTATTACACAGATTTGCAATGAAAAATTTTCCCAGGAAAGTTTCCCGCATTCAGACAGGCTGCATGAAAATGTGCCCGTGAAATGGAGGAAAACTTCAATTCTGTCGTATCGGAAATTTCCTTTAAAAATTTATCCAAATTCATTATAGGTTTGTTTCCCTGGCTGTGATTTAAGAAAGTAAAACTTCATCAAGTCCTCGACGGGGTGTCGGTTTTACTTCCGGCCCGTAACCCAGGCGAAAAACTATCTGTGGAAATCCATCTGTATCCAGTAATTCAGTTACTTTAACTCTAAGTTCTTCCAGCTCTATTGGCTGGTTAAAAAACGAAGCTGAAATTCCTTCGGATGCAGCCTTCAATAAAATAGACGCCAGCGCCTGGCCGGTATTCAACCATGACGATTTGGTATCTGATTTGCTGCTGAGAATTGCTAAAACAGGTGAACCCAGTGCAAGCTGCCTATCTTTAGCTGCCTGACTATTGCCCCAGTCAAAATAACGTAATACCAAAGGTAGAAGGGTAGATGTGAAATCACTAACGTCAAATGCATAACATGGCATGCCGTCTAAATGTTTTGACCTGTTGGGATGCACCCAGGATGACAGTTCGCGACGAAAGATTTTATTGGACGCCTGCATCCTGTCGCCCATGGCAATTAAGTCCACAATAGCGTTACGTTTAATGTCGTCTGATATAATATGCAGACAGATATCCTCCTGGTTTGTCATAGAAATTAAACGATTGATTGTTGTTTCAGAAATCATGCGTGACTCAAACGTATTCCGGTTTGTATGGCGTCTGGTTATGGCATTGAATAACGCAAGTTCCTCCTCAGATGCCGGTTCCGCCTGAGAAATTTTTATAATTGCCAGTAAGTCAGGAGATGATGGGTCAGGGAACTCGTTAATGTGCGCATGGTAACCAAACTTTCGTGCAGCTATTTTTAGAAAGTAGAGCGAACATCCACAGCTTATAATTAACTCACGATTCTCAGGATCAACTATGGGTAAACAACGCGTACTGTCTGAGTGCAATTCAATTGTGTCCTGCGAAATCTTGAAAATCCAGGGCTGTGTATTGTGTCCCGATGGCGCAAGAATTGCGTAGCGAACAAGAAATTTAAGTTTTTCTATCAAGCTGCCATTTTTTTGCCAGTTATTGTGATCCACGTTCCAGGCGCTGAGCTTCATGATTTCCCCCTGCTTACATCTGTGTTTTTAAATGTCAAATACATAAAAACTTTTACGTCCTGATATTACACAATTGATTTATCTTTATCGTTACGGAAAAAAATTAAAGATACATACAGCATCCACAAAAGAACGAAAATAAATCCCAGGCGCTGAATCAAACCTTCTATGGCGGGCAATCTGTTATCGCTCAATATTGTTATCCAAAAAATAATGCCAGGCAGGTTTGAAAGGATCGCGAAAATGAATGTCATATTTTTTAAGTTTTGCCATAACTCTTCTCGGCGTATCGCAATCCAGATAAATAAAGGCGCAAGTCCTGTACCCATGCCCGCCAGAAGAGATGATATCATATGCAGTCTTCCAGTAAAATCAGGCTCAATAAATATATTTCTGCAGGCGGCGCTGCAGGGAAACAATCCTGCACCTGCAAGTCCCAAACCTCCTGACCATAAGAGACCGAGGCTGAACTTGTACATTTTATTCCCGGAATTCTGCCTGAAAAGACCTGTACCGAAACTGATTACCAGGATGCCTGTAAAAAATACGCAGAAATTAAAAAGAAGTCCCCGAAATCCGTCAACACCGCCTAAAACGCTCATTGTTGTTGTTAGATGGCTATAATCTTCCTCTAAAAAACCAAGCAGAGCTGTAATTGAAATATACAGGGGCGCGGCAATGAAACCTGCTGTTAACCAAACATTAAAATTTTTTCTTGTTTCAGACATGATAATTAACTTATATATATTTCTGCTGTGATCCAGTGAAAAAATTCTCAGGTTCAGTTTAATTTAAAGAACAGTTTGAGATGGAGAATTTCGCCATTCAGGTTGGTGTTAAAAATGGGGACACGTCATGTGTGCCCCACGGTGATAACAACACTTCCCTTTTTCTGTCCGGTCTCAGCATATCGATGAGCTTCAGCAATCTGTTCCAGCGAATAGCGTCTATCTATGACAGGTTTCAATTTCCCGCCCTCAATAATCTCTTTGAGAAACAGTAAATCTTCAGCCTTCTCTTTTACTGTTCCCATGAATATTTTTTTATTGCTCGTCTTTGAAAGCCATAATAGCTGGATAAGCTTGGGCAAACCAAAAGTAGCGAGAAGATAATAACCATTACTTTTCAGTGATCTTTTGCAGCCAGATACCGAACTTTTACCTACCGTATCAAAAATAATATCATAAGTCTGACCGTTTTTTGTAAAATCCTCTGTGCGATAATCAATAACTCTATCAGCGCCAAGCGACTTCACCAAATCTACTTTTGTTCCGCTGCATACGCCGGTCACCTCCGCTCCAAAGTATTTGGCCAGCTGTACCGCAGCTATGCCGAGTCCGCCCGAAGCGCCAAAGATGAGGACTTTCTGCCCGCTCTGAATCTTCCCGTTTCTTAAAAAATAGAGGGCAGTCAACCCTCCCTGAAGCAGGCTGACAGATTCCTCATAACTCACATTGGCCGGTTTGAGCGCCAGCGCCCCATTCTCTGGAAAACATAGATACTCGACATAAGCGCCCATGCTCATCCCGAGGCAGACATTCACCTGGTCGCCTTTCTTGAAAAGTGTGACATCTTTGCCGACTGTTTCAATTTCGCCGGCTAACTCAGTTCCGAGTATGGGTTGTTTCGGTTTTCTAAATCCTGTTGCCATTCGCATCAGAAGTCCGAATCCTGGAGGACTTGTGCTGCTTCGCATCCAGCAATCGAATTTTGTTACTGCCGTCGCATAACTTTTTATCAACACTTCATTATCCCCGGGGACGGGCCTTTCTACCTCTTTGAGTTTTAATACTTCCGGCGGGCCGTATGTTTCATAGACAACGACTTTCATTTATCGCGTACCTTTTATAATCAGCCATATTCCTGATGCAAGCTGCCAGAGCCCTAAAGGGGACGCTAAAATAACAAATACGGAATACAATGATTCGTCATACCGCGGCAGCCACACCCCGGGCGAAATTAAAATCCCTGAAAGTACGCCAACCCAGCCAAATAGTATTATTAAAAAGGTTCCGCTCAAACGAGCTGATTTTTGATTCGTGTCCATGTCATTCCTCCTGTTTGATAACTGGTTATGTGCCTGGAAAATATTTTGACACAGCTCTGGATAAAGTTACTAAAGGAAATACACTTAATGGGGTCATTATAATAGCTGAAACGAGTATTCCCTGGTCAAAATGCAAGTTGTTGCGATGCAGACCCACCTCCATTCCCAAAAGACTGATACAAATAAAAAAAACAAATGTCGCCATAATTGCTGAAATCACCAATCCCGAGTTTTTTCCTTTTAAAAGAAGAACCGATCCATAGATGATCACAGGAAGTGCAAAACCCATATCAAACACATGAACAACGTTCGCTGGAATATTCATGTTTGAAATAGTTTCCGGGACGGTATTGTTTACAGTTGATGCGATAACTTCTATCAACCAAAAAAAATAGACGGGTACGGCAAAAAGCATTAATAAAACAGCGGACACCTTAATGATAAACCGGTCTTCCGGGAAGGTCCCAGACTGACGCACATTATTATAACCAAATAAGATCCCAAAAATGTTGAGACTAAAAAGAGCGATATAGACCAGGAAAAGTTTATTGAAAAACAAACTCAAGGCATTAAATCCGAACATAAATGCCAGATATGCCATGATTCCCAAAATAGATAGTTTAGCCCAATAGGACCCTTTCATGACCAGGAAAAACAGAACGAGCCCGGCCGGGACTACAATGAACAGATTAATCAAATCCAGATAATGGCTCTTTGCCGCCATAATCTCAGAATCTCTGAAATAGAAATCCGGATTTAACAAACTGACCAACGAGCTAATGACTGTCAGTAAAAGTATTGGCAGAAATATGAAAATCCACTTATCCATTCTCATATAGAACTCCTTTTTGTGATATTAAAATACATATCAAGTGATTACGCTACCTTTTGAATATTCAAACCTTTAAGTATAAGCCAAAAACCAGCAATGGTTACAAACAAAAGATTCGGTCCTAAAGCTGAAATTTGAAGTATTGAATTTGATAACAAAGCAGGCGAAACAAGAACCAACAGGTCGTACATGAATAAAAAAACATAAGACACAAGCCCGAAGCCTGCCAAAAGACCCGGGATATATTTTGATTTCAGCAGTAAATACATAAAGATTAACATACCTAAACCATGAAAAATTCCGAGAATGCTTGTTAGTGAAACATGATTGTTTAACAGCGCCCCGACAACTGACTTTACCAGTTCCTGACTGCTTGTCGAAAAGGTATCCGGATTGTCCATGATCTGCAATGCGGCCAAATGGACAAATGCAATCACGAGAGTCAGGAAAGCGTCAATCAACCTGAAAACAAAAGCGGTCAGGGCCAGGTTGTTATTAACAAGTTTTAAAATCTGATAAAGGGCAATGGACAGCAATATAATTATAACAGCCGTTAATGTTTCATTAAGAATGGCAATTCGAAACATAAATTTGTCTGCCAGAATATTATCTGCTGTCGATACAAAATTTTCAGGCGCGATGAATTTCGAAAGGATAAAGGCCCAATTGAGCGCCGGGACTAACAGGCTGGATATAAACAAAAAGCCAAGAGCTTTCCCTGTATTATTTTTCTCTTTACCTGCGATATCAATATTTTCTCTTGTAATAATCATTTTCGTCCCCTGTACTTATTTACTTTTGGGAATTTTTATTCCCATTATCAATAACCAAAAAAGTGAAAACAAATCCCCCCAAAAAGCAAACTCGGTAACGATTATAAAAAGATCCGGGAGAAGAAAGTATGTAAAAAAGTCAATTAAATAGCCCAGACCTCCTGCGATAAGCAAAACCGCCCAGATTATACTGACGGTTTTCGGGAAGTATCCTGATTTCAATACGAAATATGCAAAAGGGAACATCCACAATCCCATGCAGATAAAGTTTGCATAAACACTTTCTCTTGATATTTCTAGAAATAGCAGGGCAAGTGAATGCACCTGATTTGTGTCAAAGACGGCCATATATCCAACTGAATTCTTTATTACAACCAGAGCCGCCATTTGAGTAATGACAGTGATATATATGACCGCTCCGCCAACCAGAACAAGCGAAAGCATAAGAACTGCAATGCTGCGCCTTACTTTTCTGAAAAGGATATAAAGAGCCAGCCCTATGAAGATCCAGATGGTTGACATTAATATTTCGCTTACCATGCTGGTTATAAACAGCCATTCTGAAGAGACAATGTTTTGTATGGTCTCCTGAGGATTGCCATATACAAATAACTTTTCCTTAACAAAGAAATTGAATGTTCCTGTAATTGCAAGAAGCAGATAAAAGAAACCGGCTGTTCTTGCCGCTATGTTTTTTGAAATCTCAATTTCTACTTCGTCGTTATGTTCTACATTCATAGTTTTCTCCTTTGTTTCTATTGCCTGAAAAAATAGGCTGCATTACTCTATTTTGTTCATCCAATTCATAATTGAACTTAATGCAAGTTCAATGTTGCCTACCTGGCAATGATGGCCAGCCTGTACATCTGCTGTAAAGACCAGTGGAATTATAGAATTTGCATTTACCAGTGCTTTAACCTGCATGTTGTGCATTTTATAAGGAACCAGTCTATCATCTTTACCGGTAAGAATCAAAACATCTTGTTTTATTTTATGAGAATGAAGGTTTCTTTCATTTATTTCAGAAAGAACCTTCGATGCATCATATGGCGTGGAAGTATGAGTCATATGCATTAAATGACTGAAAAACCAGTCTTGCTGAATATCATCTTCCATACTATTGTACAGAATGGTATTTACAAAATCTCTGTTTTTCATCATTAATGAAGTAATGATTTGCATAAGAACATTTGGATATTGATTTACATCAAAAGAAACACTGGAGGCTGCGACTTTTTTAATTCTGGGCTCAAATGCCGCTGCCCTTAAAGCAAGCCAGCCGCCAAAAGAAAAACCAATTAAGGTTACCTCTTCAAGTTGATAATGGTCAATGATAGGGCTTATTATCTTTTCCCACTTATATGTGAATGGTATTTTTGATTTTTCTTCGCCTCGTATCATCCAGGGGCATTCAAAACTGATAACAGCATACCCCTGCGAACTGAAATATTTCATGGTAGAAAACATTTCTTCTTTAAACCCATCGTATCCAGCATGAAGGATAATGGTTCCTTTTGGTTTTCGCAACTTTGGTTTTACTTTCATTGAAGTTATGTACGAACCACCATAGGGTATCCTTGCCGTTTCAATATCTGTTGTATCTACGCCTCTGTAGAAATATTTTATAAATAGATGGTGCAATTTGTCTTTATCAGGATCTTCCCATGGAGTATAAAATTCAGCTATACGATAATAAAACGCTGCATTCAGGATTCTGTTGTCAGCAAGAGCCTCTTCAGCGGCCTTAATCATTTCACTTTGCCATTGATCTCTGTCGCCGAGACGCTTCCCAAGCAATACCATATCTTCTTTTCTTGCGTAACCCATGGAGTATGTTCGGTTTAATAAGAAATTCAGACTTTCATTTTCATGAAATGTTTCATACCCAACTGGAAATGTGAACTCACTGATATTTTTATAAACTTTCTGGTTTTTTACTATGACATTTGTTGACTTGCCAGGCATTATTTCCCCGGAAAGATAAAGGTCATATATTTCCGCCATCACTACTGACAACACGATGAATGCGAATATGGCTGCTATTGTTTTAAATATCTTTTTCATATTGCTGCACCTGTCACTCTTTCATCCGCTTGAGGATAGGCGGCCTCATTCGATCTCATATATTTGTCCTGTTATTGTTCAGCCATCCCCGCCGGCGATTGCAGAGAAATTAAATCCTTTTACAATGAGCCATACCGCAAAAATCATTTCCTGTACGGCAATAGGAAGAAATAGAATTTCAACAGGTTCATACCCGAAAAGCTCAAGAAAAAAATTAACGAACACCAATACGCCGCCGATAAATCCCAGGGCTGATATCCATCGGGGAACCAGTTTTGATCGATATAACAGATAATTTAAGATTAGAGCAGAGATGGCAAAAGCAAGTCCAAGTCCCATCAAATAGGCCCAGTGTCCAGCTGCCAGCAATACAGTACCGAGGGCTTGATAGTAAGAAGTATCCTGAATCCCGGCTTTAGAAAATTCACGACTTAGATTCAACAGTGTCAGTATAAAGATTACATTGAGTATAAAGAGTGCACTTTCAATAATCCTGGCGCCAGCGTACCCAAGACCCAGAGCTTCATTTTGATTTTTAAATATTGGATATAAAATAATTCCAATAGCTGCAACAGCAACACTATCGATTAACACAAGTAAAGCTCCCATTATCAGTGGGATTTCATTTTCAGAAGCCCTGGTAAGGAAGTCCGGACTGCCTGTAATCGGATCCAATAACATAACACCGCTTGAGTAAGCAGCTGTCGCAATAATGAAAAATACTCCCGTTATGATTGATGTCTTTCTCTCTATGTTCATGGATTTATCCTCCAAAAATTTTATATGTCGTATATTATTTTATAATTGCACTGATTCTCCACATTACTATCCAGAAAAGTTTCCCGTATTCAGGTAATAAAAACGAATACAGGAACATCTCCTAAACCAAATTCCATGGGCTCTGGAATAAGACTAACCCATGTAAAAAATAAAAGCAAGAAAAATACCGCTAATATTGATTGAATTTTAAAAAACTATTGTTGGTTGAAAAGGCTTTTCGCACTTCTGACAAAACAAAGTTTGTTTTTCCGTTCTCCATTTACGGATAATTTTAGATTTACCAGAATGTTTTATATTTTTTCAGCCTACTGAAGCGCTATCATGCAGACAGATTTGATCTTGACAGGATATTTATAACAAATCTCTTTAAGCAATCATCTAAAAATCTATTCAGAATCCGGATCTGCCGGAAACGCCTCTCATCCATTCCATAAAACAATGCCAGATCAAACCCATGCGGATTATCCATCATCCCGGCTTAAAAAAGTTTGTAAAAAACAGGAAAATTTTTGCTGCCGATACCTGCAGGGATGGAAGCTTCAATGTTGTATCCATTGATGCAAAAGGAGAAGTTAAGCTTATTTCACTTAAACCTCATTTACGAACCGAAGCTGGCATAATGGATCCATTTGAAGAAGATGTCAAAATTCAAAACATGAAAGAATTCAGATAGTTCGCATCTCTTTTTTTCTGCTGGCTTCTGAAAGATAGGCGAAGTGCTCTTCGAATGAATAAAGATGAACAACCTGTCGCGGGATAAATTTAATTTTTCTAAATTTAATAGTATTTCTCTATTCCTCCAAATCCCCTGATTAGTTTTTCCTCTTTCGTTTTCTTAATGAAATTTAATAGTCTCTTTTTAAATTCCTCCGGTCGGTTCTTTGCTGACTCTATATAAGCGATGCGAATTCTTATATATGAATCAGAAAGTTTAGTATAATTTTCCCAAACTGCTTCATCGCTTTTGATTGCGTCAATAATATTCTGAGGAAATACATATTTTTCAGCAAGTAATTTTTTTGCTGTGTCCAATACCGAGGAATGCAATAAATTATTCTGCAACAGCCATTTTAACCGTTCTTTGTTTGCTTGTGAAAAACTGCTTTTAGGGTTTCTTGGTGAGAATCTTTGCACGCTGCTATCTTCGTTAAATGATTTAACTGTGCTATCTATCCATCCAAAACAGAGTGCTTCCTCAACAGCATCGTTGTAGGAAATACGTGGTTTTCCTGTCTCTTTACGATTATAAATCAGCCAAATCTCTGTTTCATTTTTGTAATGTTTAGCAAGCCAAGTCCGCCAATCTTTTCTGCTGATTACATGGAGAGTGTTTCCTATTCTCAAGTGAAACACTATGCCGAATCACTGCTAAATTTAGAAAAAATAGGAATTGCGATCAATGCAAGTACACCAAAGAAGAAA
>JAOUOA010000546.1 GCA_029880625.1 Spirochaetia bacterium | reverse complement strand
CCGCAAACGAGACAGAGATCTGGTCATGGACACCAGAGAAGAAACTGCAAAATCTATCGCCGTCGGAATCTATTCTCTTTTTATGGGTATAAAACTGAAAAAACATTACGGACGCTATTACCCGAAAGGAAAAAAATTGAACTTTTCAAAATATGAAAAATATGAAAAGGGAAATTACTTTAAAATTGTCTCTGACTGAAATCGTCAATTAACAGAAGGAGCCGTTCCCTGGTTTACAGGAAGATTCGCAATGCATGTTTCAAGCGATTCGCGCTGAAGATTCTCAAGCATGTCAAACTGAATCCCCAGTCTGTGCGCTTTTTCTCCAGACTTTATGTTTTTCAAAATGCCCGTATAAGGGACAATACTGTCATCCGGAAAATGGATATCAAAAATGACATTTTCTCCCGGTTCAAAATTTTTCATAATATGAGGGACATGCGGATGCATGCAGCCCACTCCGGACAGATTGATATCCGTAACCGGAGATTTCTCCCGGTTAACGGGAAAGGCGCCGTATGTTTCTAAATGCCTGGTCAGCTCTTTTGAAACCCTTTCAACAGTTTCATAATCCTTTAATTCAAGAGCTTCAGTAGAAATCACTCTTACAAAACCGTAAAGAAAAATATTTTTATATAAAAGCGGCACGGTAATTTCTGCGATGATGCTTTCAGGAATTTTATCATAACGGATCAGCTTTGAATATTCGGGGAAGGAGACAAAACGATCGGGATCTATTTTTTCCGGCTGCTGCATATGAGGAACAAATATCGATTTTTTTGATGTATTTAATGTGCGCATTCTGTAATCAAGCCGCACTGTCTGGCGAAGAACAATTTCAGCTTTATAGAATGTCTTATGCAGCTCCGTTTTATACGCGTTGATCAGTTTGTCTCTTTTTTCATTTGTAGATACAAAATAATCGGGGAAGTTTTTTATTGTAACCAGGTTCGTCACCCACAGCACACGTTTGTCTTTTTCGGGAATATCAATTCGCGGCATTTTTCTGATCTGTCTTGTAAGATGCAGATTCACCGGGACCAGAGTTTCAACAGTTTCATTGCGGCTCTCCACATTGCATTCAAGCATAAGCGAACTATCTCCTTTTACCGCCTGAAGATTTCTGACTTCGGAAGGAGATCCGGAATGTTCCACTTCAAGAAGAGGATCATTATAAGATATAACTTTAACTGGAATGTCTTCATTATCGCTTTTCATATGAACAGGCAGATTTAAAAAAAGCTTTTCAATGATCTGCTTGAGCTGTTCTTTATTATTAATACGTTTGACTTCCTGGTCCATAAATTTTAATTACCTGATAACTTTATGTTTTGGTCTTTGATAAATGAATCAGATCAGGAGAAGATCCTGAAAGGGAAAGAACTGCCATGGGCAGAACCTTCCGAGATTCCAGTTATCCTCTGTGAAAACAGACGAAATTTCTGGCTGATTCCGCCTAAAAAAGTTCATCATGCAATCCCTGCTGCTTTCGTTGAAACATACGAACTGAAAAGCAATCAAACATGGGATCTTATTCTTAAATTTTCAAATCCATCTGTTTTAGAACTTGCCCGCTATTCTCTAGATAACCCTGAGCTTCCCGAAACAATTTTTTTTCAGGTTCTGGATTTAAAAAAAACACATAAAACAACTGCTGATTGGAAAGAAATGGGGACGCTGGGAAAAAATGCAAGAAAACTTTACACATATTACGAATTTCCTCTTAATATTCTGCGCCTGTGGGAAAGGATGGAATCCGAGTATACGGACCGATGGCTGAATTTGTTTCAAAAACACAATATTAAAAAAAATATAATACGTGAAATAATCCTTTATATCTATGATTTATGTTTTACAGATAGAGATCTGTGCATTCAGTTTGCTGAAAAACTTTCAAAGAATTGGGAAAATACCAGAAGTCCATTTCCTGCTGAAGAGGTGAGAAATTTTATTAAACAGAAACGATTCCCTGTATCAGAAAAAATTCAGAAAAACCTAGCAGCTCTGAAAAACAAACTGGGCCTGAAACACCCTGTCCATCTGCATCTCCCGGCAGATCTGGAAACGGAGAGTTTAAATTTTACAATTCAGGCAGACTCCTGCGAAGAAATTCTTAAAGCAGCAGAAATCCTTCAGGATTCAAAACGTAAGGATATTTTTAGAAAAATGTTTCAGGAAATAAAAGGAAAACCCGTTTAATCCTCTCAGGTTACAATCATGCGTTAAGATTCAGAACTTCCAGTTTTTTCATCATCTTAATTTTTTGAGAAAATAAAAGCATATTATTGGCTACAATCTGATCCAGAGTACGTTTAAAAGTATAAACATACCCTCCTTCAATAGAATTTAATATTAAAAAATTTCTTTTTACCAATTCATTCAACGAACGATGGAGCTTCTCTGCATCGATTTCAACAGGAAAAATTTCCAACAGATCATTTTGGGAAAATTCCTTTCCGAGAATACTTGCGACTTTCAGCACAAGCTGATCTTCAGGTACAAGTTTATCAATTTTTTCGGTAATGATGCCTATGATCGGATAATAAATATCATAATCACTTTCCGTATTAAATTCTTTCTTAAGATCCAGACAGCCTTCGGGGTTTTCAGTAAGAAGATCATTTTCTTTCAATGAAG
>JAOUOA010000058.1 GCA_029880625.1 Spirochaetia bacterium | reverse complement strand
AGACGTCTTGATAAAATTTTTGAATTTATTTCAAAGCCTTCAGATAATTTAACTCTCATCGGACACTTAAAAAGAGCAGCAGCATTCGGACGAAAACGAATTGAATTAAAAGAATTTGTCAATGAAACCCGAAAGAAAATCAACAGACAGCTGGAATGGAGTATATGGGAAGAAAGCAAGTATCTTGAAGAAAGAAAAAGATTCGGAATCAATATACTGGAAAACATACACCACTCAATGAATCAGGGCGACGGTCTGGGATCACTCATTACCTTGATTGACATGCTTGAATACCATAAACAGGAAACGGATGACGGAAAATTTATTCTATCCGGAGAAATCATAAACACTCTGAATCAAACTGCATCTACAGTTCGTTCATGGATGCAGAATATGCTGAAAATTCCAGTCATGCTCAGAAAAGAATATGAAACAGAATTCCTTTCTGAAGAAGAAATCAACAGAATTATTGACGAAAGCATTGAATCTCTTGATGAATTTAAAAAAATTAAAAATCATACCATCCTCAAGGATCAGATGGAGATTCCATTTCGGATTCAGGCAAACAGAGAGGTTATGGAAATTTCAATCAAAGAACTGATTACCAATGCTTTTAAATATTCACCAACGGATTCGGAAATCAGAATCTTTTCTCAAAGAGCGGGCAACTCACTTTCGATTCTTATCTCCAATACGGTAAATCATATAGAAGGAAGCTTGACTGGAATCCCCAGGGAACTGGAAAACAGACTCTTTGAACCCTTTGTCAGGGTGAACAACCTGCATGACGACCGATATCATAAAGATACTTTTGGAATGGGAACCGGACTCACGTTAGTCTACCACAGCATATCACAGGTCGGCGGCAAGCTCTATCTGTATGAGTCACATTCTGCAGAAAACAATAGCAATGGTTCAAAAAAAGTCATTGCTGAAATGATTTTTCCCATAGACCATTCAGTCTCTCAGGAATCCTCTTCCGACTGAAATGCTGCAAAATACTTTCTGCCACTTGCCTGGAATCGGATTAAAACGCGAAGAAAGAATCTGGCATCAGGGAATCACTTCGTGGGAAGTTCTTCTCAGTCTTTCAAAATGGGAAAATGAAAATGACTCTTTATTAAAATCGATTTCCTTCGATCACATATACAGCTTGATTGAAGATACAAAAAGGAAATTTGAGAACAGAGATCTCTTATTTTTTCAGACCCGGCTGCCAGCAAACGAGACATGGCGACTGTACTCTTTTCCAGGGATTAAATCAGCCTGTCTTGACATCGAAACTACAGGACTTGGCAGAGATGCATCCATTACAACAATTGCTCTTTACGCTGAAGGGAAAATCCAGGTTTTTGTAAACGGAAAAAATCTGGATCAGTTCAGTGATGAAATCAGCAGGTACGATCTTCTAATTACCTATAACGGAAAGGCATTTGATCTTCCATTTATTACAAGAGAGCTTGGCGTTCAATTCCATCAGGCTCATATCGATCTCAGGTTTCTTCTGGCTGATCTGGGATACAGAGGCGGACTGAAAGGATGCGAAAAATCCCTGGGAATTACACGGGAAGGCCTGGAGGATCTGGATGGATTTCATGCAGTACTTTTATGGAAAGAATACCTGCAGAGTAAAAACCAATATTTTCTTGAAACGCTTCTTGCATACAATATCGCCGATACTGTAAATCTGGAAAAACTTCTGGTTAAAGCAGTCAATTTAAAAATCAGTAAACTGAAATTCCTGAAAATCCCATTTAAAGAACAAACCGAGCTTCCAGAATCTTATTACCGGGCAGATCCGGAAGTAATCCGTCATATAAAAAAATTAAGACCTGGAATTAATTAATCTTAAGGTCAAACAATATGTCTCATTGGATCTAAAAAAATCCACAGTGATGGGTTCAATAAATCAATTCCAGCAGGGAAAATCCCGATGTTAAAAAAAAGATGCATGGAAAATATTAAATCTTGCAATTATTCTTGAAAGTCTGATTATAGACTATAGAAATGAATGATTGTATCTGGATCCGTTCTGAATCCGGAAGCATCTGAATATAAAAATCTGGAGAAATTTTTTATGCAAGAGATTTCAGTTATAAGAACACGAATCGGCCCATCCGTAGTCATCAATGGAGAAATTGTCTCCGATGAAGAGCTTACAATCGAAGGAACCGTTACGGCAAATAAAATTGAATCAAGAAATGGAACTCTGATTACCGGAAAAACAAGCGTGATTAAAGCAGAGCTTTCAGGAAAAAAAGTTACTGTCTTTGGAAAACTGGACGGCAATGTTAACGCACAGGAATCCATTTATATTGGCGAAAGTGCAGTTGTCAATGGAGACCTCAAAGCCCCCAAAATTCACCTGAACGACGATGCAGTTCTGAACGGCAGAATTTTTAAAGGGTAACGGTAATTCTGCATTTCAAAGCGGTAAAAAATCCACCGCTTTGAAATGCGCAAACCTCTCCCCTTATTAACCAAGAACAAATTAATGAAGATTGCAGTTTTCTCCGATACCTTTTCACCGAAGGTTGACGGAGTTTCCATTTCCACACATCAATTTATAGCAAAACTCTCAGAGAAAGGTCACAAATTTATTATTTTCTGTCCATCGTATTCGTCGGACGACATTAAAGAAATCAAAGGCAATCCTGTCATACGGCTGAGCAGTCTTCCTCTGCCTTCCTATCCTGAAATCAGAATGGCCGTACCTTCATTAAATTTAATCCGTGATGCTATGAATGATTTTGACGCAGACCTGGTCCATTTTCAAACTCCCGGCTTCATCGGACAGTTCAGTATTCTTGCGGCCAAACATTTCAACCTTCCTGTTATCGGAACTTATCATACGCTTGTATCCAAACAAGGAACATATCTTTCTCCATATCGTCTTCTCAAACTTGATTCTCTGGCAAGCCTTTTTGAAATCAACAATCCTGTATTAAATCTAATTGAATCGATTTCCAGAACAGCTGAGCAGCTGATTGCAAAACCGATGATTTTTTCACTGTGCAACAGCATCTACGAAAATGCAAATTTAATACTCTGCCCGAGCCGTACAATTAAAGAAGAGCTGAAAGAAGCAGGAATTAAAACGGAAATGAAAGTACTTTCCAACGGAATTGACAGAAAGGTTTTTCCTGGCACAGAAAAAAAACTTTCAGACGGGCCTTTCAAGATTCTTTACGCCGGAAGAATCTCTTTTGAAAAAAACTGCGATGTTGTCCTGAATGCTTTTGAAATCATTCATAGAAGATTTCCCGATGCAACAATGACTTTTGCCGGCAACGGACCGGCGTTGGATATACTGAAGAAAACCGCAAAAGAAAAAAATATATACGATGCAGTCGAATTTTTCGGCCAGATCCCTCATGAACAATTATTTGAAATCTATAAAAATCATGATCTGTTCATGACAGCATCGACAATGGAAACACAGGGAATGGTAGTTCTTGAAGCTGTTTCGTCCGGACTTCCCTGTGTAGGCGTAAACTCTCATGCACTGCCGGAATTGATCCATCACGGGGAAAATGGATATTTGTCTGACGAAGGAGATTTTAAAGGGATGGCGGAACATGCGGTTCAAATTCTTGAAGACAGCAGCCGCTACAATGCATTTTCTAGAAAGTCGATTGAAATTTCAGAAGAACATGACCTGGATTTTTCAGCAGGAAAACTGGAACAGATTTACCTGTCTGTAAGCGAAATCAATGTAAAATCAAAATGAATATTTCTTTTTTAAAAACAATTCTGAATCGAGGAGCAAAATTTTTCGGACTTCACCCTGATGTTGGAAATCTTTTATCTGGAAGTTTCCGTCTTACGAATCCTGCATCTGCGGCCTTCCCGACCGAAAATCTTCCCCTTGCCTCCCGCGTAATTGCCTCGGGCATGTGGAATTATTGTTTTTTTCAGTTTTACAGGCATTTTGCAGGACCTTACTGGGTTGAAAAACAGTACAATCCGGAAGATCCCTCTTTCATACCCCGGGCGGGATCCATGCTCAGCGTCAATCTGACAAACCGCGACTGGATGGGTTTCCGTTCTCCTGCCGGCAAACACCATGCGATGGTTGATCCTTCCGGAGCTCTCAGCCCGGTCATAGGTTATTACAGTATTGAAACGGCTTTAAAAGAAAACGGAATGCTTCGCCTCGCTTCAAAAGGAGAACTGGAAATTCGCCAGAGCCTTCTTGGAGACCTTCCCATTCCCGTAACAGAGTATAGAAGCAAGTCCGCAACACTGAAATGGACTGCCGCAGGAAGCTTAAAAAACGATTACATCATCAATCAAATTGAATACGAATCATTCGATCAAGAACAGGAAATCATAATCTCAATCCGCCCTTTCAATCCTGAAGGAGCGGCTTTCATCCACACAATACGAAAGGATCTAAACAATATAGTCCATATAAACGACATGCCGGAAATGATTCTTTTCTCCGCACCGGATAAAACCGTACTTTCCAACCTCATTTCCGGCGATGCTTATTTTTCAGAAAGCAATTCAGAAAATATTTTCTGTCCAGACGGAATTGCCACAGCTGCATTCTCATATAAAATAAATGGGAAGGGAAAAATTTCTTTCGCTGCAAGGACTTACGAACAAAAATTCAATATCCCCTCCAATGGAGGAATCTTAAAGAGTCTTTTTTCATATCCCAAAAAAATCAGCAACCGCAATATATACAAGAGAATGGATCTTTTCCTGACAGAAGGCCGATCTTTAAAGAACCTCAGAAAAAAAAGAAAAAAATTCCCCCGTTTTTTTCAGACACAGAAACTAAAAACAAATCCCGCTCCGGAAAAAAATGAAAATTTGAGCAATTACAACGAAGCAATCGACGAAAACGAGAACCATATTACCGATGAGATTTTCCGGGCAAAAAAAAGCTGGGAAAAGATCATTGAAAAAGCGTCCGTGTTTCGATGCGGAAGAGAAGAATGGAACCGTGCTGCTAAAATTTTTACTGGCCACATGATGACGCTTTATGCAGACGAAAACATAACCCCTGGCGTCTTTACATACAGACAATTCTGGTTCCGCGATGCAGCCTACATGCTTTCCGCTCTTTTCCGCTGGAATTTAACAGAGGAAGCAAGGAATGTTTTATGGAAGTACCCTTCTCTTCAAAGCAATGACGGTTTTTTCAAATCACATGAAGGAGAATGGGATTCCAACGGCCAGGCGCTGTGGACTCTTTCTTCATATATCAAACATACAGGCGATACAAAACTTCTGAAACATGCCTATCCTTCCATGAAAAAAGGAGCAGAATGGATCATACAGAAAAGAAAAGCCGGCCTTGAAAAAAAACTCATGCCTGCAGGATTCAGCGCAGAACATCTGGGTCCCGGAGACCATTACTACTGGGACAACTTCTGGAGCATTGCCGGATTATTTGAAACATCTTCTGCAGCCGGCCAGATGGGAATGATCAATGATGAAGCCTATTTTCTTGACCAAGCTGAAAAATACGTACAGGACATCATTGCTGTATCTGAGGAAGGAAGAAAACAGTATGATATGATCACATCGGGTCCGGAACGCCCAGCTGATGCGGGCATGATCGGTTCACTTTCCCTTCTCTACCCGCTCAATCTATCGAACATTTTTCCTGAAACACAGATTTTAAATACAGTTAAAGCGATTTACCAGAATTACTTCAGCCGGGGACTTTTTTTTCATCCCATCATACATTCTGGATACAATATTTATTTGAGCCTTCATGCAGCACAGGCGTTTATACAGATGGACGATATTTATACAGCAAGAAAGATATTAAAAAGTGTTCTTGCACATAAAAAAGAACTGTGGACCTATCCTGAAGCCCTTCATCCCCGTACGGGGGGAGGCGTTATGGGGGATGGATTTCACGGATGGGCTTTCGCAGAAATCCTACAAGTTTTAAGAGAATTCGTAATCCATGAAAGAGAAGATACGATTTATTTATTTAAAGGACTGCGGAAAAAAGAACTTTTCTGTGAAAATCTTGAATTCGGCCCTTTTCCTGTTTCTGGAGGGTCCCTGAAAATTCGCGGAAGCATGAATTCAGAACGCATGCACCTCACGATATCTTTTAACAGAAGGGAACCCTGCCCCTACAAAAAAATTGCCATCCGGCTGCCCTTTCACTATGATCCTGAACTGTTGCCTGAAGCCTGGTCCTCTGAAGGAGTCGCCCTGGAAAACGGACGCTGGCTGATCTGCAGGGAACTGAAAACTGAAATTGAAATTCGTTTGCAGTTTACAAAACAGACAAAGCATGTTGACAGATAAAGCTGATGAAAAATATTTGAACCGTGTCGTCTTCTACAGGAACTGTTTACAGAGTAACAACTTTTGGTGAATCTCACGGCCCGGGCATTGGAGTTGTCATTGACGGATGCCCTGCAAACTTTGAACTGGATTTAGAAAACATTCAGCACGAACTGAAACGAAGACGTCCGGGGCAGAGTAAATTAACAACACCGCGAAACGAACCTGATGAATTTGAAATTTTGAGCGGTTTCTATAACGGAAAAACATTGGGAACATCGCTTGCTTTTTTTGTCAGAAATACAGACATGAAGTCCACGGACTATGACAGATGGTCAGATGTTTACAGACCCTCTCATGCAGACTTCACCTACCACGCCAAATACACTCACAGAACGCCTCATGGCGGCGGTCGCGCTTCCGTAAGAGAATCCATAGCAAGAGTTATCGCAGGATCTGTAGCGGGACAGATCCTTAAAAAAGAACTCAACCTGGAAACCATCGCATGGGTCGATTCTGTAGGCAATATTGATGCCGACGGTTTTCAGGAACCACCCCTTGACAGAAATGCTGTAGATGAATCTCCGGTGCGGTGCCATAACCCGAATGCATCCAGACGAATGACAGAACTGATTGAACAGGTAAAAAAAGATGGAGATTCCGTAGGGGGAACCATCGGCGTGATTGTAAACCATGTACCGCCCGGACTCGGCGATCCTGTTTTTGATAAATTGGAAGCTGATCTGGCAAAAGCCTGTCTTTCCATTCCAGCCTGTAAAGGATTTGAATCGGGAAGCGGATTTTCCGGGACGCGCCTTCGGGGAAGCCAGCACAATGATCCGTTTTATTTAAAGCCGGATCAAGCAAAATCACCGATCCCTTCAGTACAGACGCCGACTAATTTTTCAGGAGGAATACAGGGCGGAATTTCAAACGGAATGCCGATCCTTCTCCGCCTTGCGTTTAAACCGACTGCAACAATCAGAAAAAATCAAAATACAGTAAACGAGAAAGGCGAGGAAGTTATACTGAAAGCTGGAGGAAGACATGATCCCTGTGTCCTGCCTAGAGCCGTTCCCATAGTCGAATCCATGGTCAATATGGTTCTGATGGATGCTTATCTGCGTCAGCGAGCGCTTCAGCCCGAATGGTATAAACTAATACAAAAAGATTATTGATTGATTCAGCACCTCATTCCATACTGACTGACATTAAAGGGGGAAACATGCTGTTTGCAAAACATTCTGTCATTTTATTAGTAATTCTGCTTCTGAATTCCTGCGGAAAGTCATTTGAAAAAATCAATCCAGATGAACTTTTCACTGAAGTTGAATCCTCTCTTGATCAATACTATATTTTTTACAATAATTCCAATAAAAACAAAATCCTCGCCAATGCATACAGCTCTGCATTGAAAAGTATCTCTCCAAATTTCCAGAACAGCGGAAAACAAGAGCTCATTGCAGCATTAAATTTATATAACGATACAGAAAAGCGCGTAAATACCTATAAAGCTCTGAGCGCATTCCTTTCTTCTCTGCCGAAAGGCATAAATACATTTATCCCGCCGGAATCTCTCTTCTGGAGCAAGGACCCAAAACGGGATTCCGGCATTGGCTTAATCATTCGTCAGGAAGCTCCCGGACGATTTATTGCAATTGATGCACTTGAAGGTTCTGCATCTCATCGAGAAAAAATAAAGATGGGCAAATACATTACAGCTGTAGATGATCGATCTGTTTCCGACATGGATATTGAAGAACTTGTGGGGCGAATTAAAGGCCCTCTCGACAGCGTTGTAAAGCTTTCCTTCAATGACCGTTCCTACAAACTGGTAAGAAGCCGTGTCTCATTTCAAAATATTCTGAATTCTTCCTGGAATTTTCCAGGAGGTAAAAAAATCGAATATATCGTTTTACGCTCAGCCATTGAAGGATCGTCAGGTCAGATCGAAAGTCTTATTGAAAACTTATCAGATACCGATGCAATTGTCCTCGACATTCGAAAAATGCAGCTTGGAAACTTTTCGGAAAGTTTTAAGATTGCAGATTTATTTATATCATCGGGAAGGATGGGGTCTCTGAAAACAAAAAACCATCCGGATCAAATCTATAACGCAGATCAAAAAGTTATCTTCAAAAAAAATATTTACCTGATTGTTGGAAAATACCAATCTCCTTTCGCAGATGCAATCACAATTGCTCTTCAACCAGCAGAGAATATAACCGTAATCGGTTCAGACATAAAAACCAGAGATTCCTTCATATCCAAAATCGTTTCGACAGAATCCGGTGTTGAATTACGAATCACAACAGGCTATATTTTAGATCCGGACAACCTTCCCGTTTACGAAAAGGTAATCAAGGCAGATCATAAAGTATCTGCGATCCTCCCTGTCAACCCCCCTCTTTCCGAACCGGATCCGGAAGATGCAGCACAGATGAAAATTGTAAAACTTCTGAAGTAAGGATCTGAGCCTGAAAAACGATCCGGTCCAAATTCAGAACAGCATCAATGCTTGAAATGCCGGTATCCGGTAAAAACCATTGCAATTCCATGTTCATCTGCAGCCTGGATAACTTCTTCGTCACGAACAGAGCCTCCTGGCTGAACAATCGCCTTCGCTCCTGCTGCTGCAACTGCATCGACCCCGTCCCGGAACGGAAAAAAAGCATCGCTTCCTACAACAGAACCCTTCAGATCCATACCATTTTTATTAGCTTTCATAACCGCAATTTCAGTTGAATCGACCCGGCTCATCTGACCAGCTCCGACTCCAAGACTTCTATTTTCTGAACAAAAGACAATCGCATTGGATTTAACATGACGAACCAGCCTCCATGCAAAGTGGAGCGCTTTCATTTCTTTTTCATCTGGTTTTCTTTTCGTAACAACCTTCCAATCTGCCGGACTGGAATTAAAAACATCCGCTTCCTGAAGAAGGATGCCGTCATAAACCTGACGGATCTCCATGGCTGATTTCATAAAGCGGTCTGGATCCTGAATCTGAATCAATCTGACGTTTTTCTTTACCGTAAATATATTTTTAGCACCGTCAGTAAATTCGCGTGCGATCACGCCTTCTACAAAATTTTCTGTGATATATTCAGCGGTCTTCTCATCGCAGATGCCGTTCAATGCGATCACTCCTCCAAATGCACTGATAGGATCGCATTCTCTGGCTCGAATGAAAGCTTCCGCCATTGCTTTTTCGCCGGATTCCGTCATGGCAGCTCCGCAGGGATTAAGATGCTTTACAATCACAACGCCGTTTCCCGGCAGACTGAGAGCAGACATCAGAGCTGAGCTGAAATCCAGCATATTATTAAAAGAAAGCTCTTTTCCCTGAAGCTGAACCGCTCCTGAAATCTTCAAAGCCTCATCTTTTGCAATTTCCATAGCCGGCCTGTAAAAAGCAGCCTTCTGATGAGGGTTTTCTCCATAGCGAAGAGACTGAATTTTTTTATATGTGAGGGTGAGGTTTTCAGGGAAAGAGTCTTCCGACATGCTGTTTAAAAAACCTGAAATTACTGCATCATATGCGGCAGTATGGTTAAAAACCTTTCGAGAAAACTCAAGAGAAAGATCTTCCGGAATCCCTCCTTTTTCACTTACTGCATTTATTATTTTTTCGTAATCAGAAGGATCACAGACCGCCGCTGTAAATTTATAATTTTTTGCGGCTGAACGAAGCATTGTCGGTCCGCCGATATCAATGTTTTCAATTGCATCTTCAAAAGGAGAGTT
>JAOUOA010000544.1 GCA_029880625.1 Spirochaetia bacterium | reverse complement strand
GGGTAGCCATACCTGTCCTGAATAAAAATAAGGTACCTGTAAAAAAAATATTCACAACCCATGCAACGCTTCTCGGAAGATACCTTGCCTCGGGCGATACAAATTTTTACGAACATCTGGATCAGATTGATTCTCATGCCGCCGCCGCTTCCATGGCAATTTACCCCAGGTTCGCCATTGAACGGGCAGCCGCCTGGGGCGCGGACAGCTTTACCACGGTAAGCGATATTACCGGAAGAGAAGCCGAATTTCTTCTGGGAAAGAAACCGGATCATCTTCTTCCCAACGGCCTGAATATCAACCGATTCACTGCTCTACATGAATTTCAAAACCTTCATCAAAAATACAAACAGATGATCAATGATTTTATCATGGGCCATTTTTTTCCGTATTATTCATTTGACCTGGACAATACCCTCTATTTTTTTACTTCCGGACGCTACGAATACAAAAATAAGGGATATGATTTATTTATTGAATCGCTTGCGCGGCTTAACTGGCGTCTCAAGCAGGAAAAATCTCCTGTAACCATTGTAGTTTTTATCATTACCAAAGCCGCCATCAAAGGAATCAATGTTGAAATCTTAAAAAGTCAGGCTCTGTTTGACGAATTAAAAAATATCTGCGGATCAATTTCCGAACAGATAGAAGATTCGCTTCTTAACCATACAGTCAGAGGCGCAATGCCGACCGCAGAAGAGCTGATCGATGAATACGGCCGCCTTCGCATACGGCGGATACAGAACGCATGGAAAAAACAGGGATGGCCTTCCATCTGTACGCATGATATGATTTTTGACGGAGAAGATCCAGTACTGAACCAGCTGCGCGCATCTCATCTTTTAAATTCGCCTGAAGATCCGGTAAAAGTAATTTTTCATCCTGAATTTTTAAATGCAACGGGGCCTCTGCTCGGACTGGATTACGATCAGTTTGTAAGGGGATGCCACCTCGGAGTTTTTCCGAGCTATTATGAACCCTGGGGCTATACGCCCATGGAATGTGCGGCTTTCGGCGTACCTTCCGTTACAAGCGATCTTTCCGGTTTTGGTTCTTATATTCAAAAACAGCTGGCGCTTCCGGAACAATACGGCCTTTATGTTGTTAAAAGGAAACACAAAAGTTTTAACGAGTCCGCAGATCATCTTTCAAAAATCATGTTTGAAATCGCAAACATGAACCGCCGCGAACGAATTGATCTTAGAAACAGGGTTGAAAGCGAAAGTGTGATGTTTGACTGGAATGAAATGTTTCTGAATTATCTCAAATCATACCAGGATATTCCTTAACGCCTGCCGCACATCCATACGGCATCTTTATCCCAGAAGAACGATGCATCTTTACCAATGCTGAATTAAACACAATGAATGCAGAAATAAAATTTCAAATGCGCGGAAATATGCGGATATAATCCATAGAATCTCTCGTGCGTTTGACAGAGAGAATAAATCATCCGGCGAAAAAATTAATCATGCCTGTTGCGAAAGCATCAACCCTGGAGCGAAGCAGGATGTGGAGCGTCCGGGAAGTTTATCCACGAGAGATCGTTTCCAGAGCCATGGATAATGCGTTCCGTGATGATACTGAAAAATTATCCCTGAAGAAGAATAAGCGAAGGGCCTACTCGTCGTCATTCAGATAATAATCAATAATATCATAAAATTTCGGTACATTAATTGGTTTCGCAAGATATTCATTAAAACCAGCTTTCAATCCACGAACCACATCTTCCTTCATGGCATTTGCAGTGATTGCAATGACAGGTATATCTTTCAGTTCATGATTTGCACGTACAATTTCCAGTATCTGAAACCCATCCATTTCCGGCATCAATATATCTACCAGAATCAAGTCGGGCTGATTTGAATGAATCAGCTCAATACCCTTACCCGGATTGTGACATATGGTAAGATTATACTGGGGACGCTGAGCAAAAAGACCGCTTACAAGCTTGAGATTAACAGGATTATCTTCAATGTAAATTACCTGTTTTATATTTTTTCCGTTTTTATGAAACCTTAAAATCTCGCTGTCATTTTTTTCTGAATCATAGCTGCTGTGGTGTTCAATATAGGAACGCTTCAGTTCAATCCAGAATGTGCTTCCCTGATTCAGTCGGCTTTCAACGCCTACGTTTCCTTTCATGAGTTCGACCAATTTTTTTGTAATCGCAAGTCCAATTCCTGTACCTTCAATTCCCTGATTTTCATCTACAAATCGGTTAAATGGCTGAAAAAGATCCGGCTGCTTATCTTCAGGGATTCCCAGCCCAGTATCAGATATTCTGACTTGAAACCTGTCATTTTCTTCTTGATAATTTATCAAGATTTCAATTGAGCCATTCAGCTGGTTATACTTTACTGCATTGGATAATAAATTAATAAGAATCTGTTTTAAACGAATTCTGTCTGCATACACATAAATATTTTCTTTTTCATCATATTGGATTTTAATATTTTTTGCACGTGCAAGCGGATCTATTAATGTAATGGATTCAGAGATCAATTCTCCGACATCAACAGATTCGAGACTGAGGTCAATTTTACCTGATTCAATTTTCGTGAGATCCAGAACTTCATTGATCAGCTCAAGAAGATGTTCGCCTGCATGGGTAATTTCTTGAATCTGTGATATCTGCTGATCGCTAATATTTT
>JAOUOA010000543.1 GCA_029880625.1 Spirochaetia bacterium | reverse complement strand
CAAAAAGGGAAAAAGCATAAAAAACATAAAAACTCCCATGCCAGAGAAGTAACACTGCAGGCTCTGTATCAAATTGACGTTGTCAATCAGTCCCTGGAGACGGTTCTCAAGCTTTCCTGGCTGAATGAAGAACCGGCATCCGCTGAAAAATCATATATTTATACACTGATTGAAGGAATTGCTGAATATCAGGATGAAATTGACGATGTGGTCGATTCTTTTTCAGATAAAGATTCTACCCAGATTTCCACAATTGTCCGATCTATCCTAAGAATCGGTGTATTTGAAATTATGAAAGGCGAACTGGAACCCGGAATTGTGATTGACGATCTTCTGGATCTGACGAGAAAGTATGACGGTGAAGAATCTGTGGCATTTGTAAATGGAATTCTGGATAGTTTTAAAATTGAAAAAAATAAACAGGAGCAGGCCTGAAGGCTGATTTATAAAGTGTATGGCTGATCCCGGCAGAAATCGATTTCAGCTGGAAGACGGAGAAAATCAGGATGACTCTTTTGTTGATTCTGAATCCGTGTTTCAGGCAAATGCAGAAAGTCATTTTAAAAGACGCAGAAACTTTCAATCCATTTTGACCGCCTCTGCTGTCATTATCCTGATGCTGATTTTCGGCGGAGTGCTGTATTATTTTTTTCAAGATAATTTAAAATATGCCTGGAATTTTTTCACTTCAGATTCAGCTGAAAGCACAGGCAGCGATTCGTCAGGACCGTTTTTGGATGAAAAATCGCTAGAATTTGTTCCGGATATGAAAGAAAGATTTTTCTTTCCTGAACAGAAAGTATCGCCAGCTCTGGCTTCTGCCATCTCCGCCTACCGTCAGAACGATCGTTCACGCGCATTGCGTGAATTTGAAAAATTTCTGGAAAGCTCCGCAGAAGATAAAGAAAAATCCGTCGCTCTTGTTTATATGGGGATCATGGCGCTTGAAACAGAACGTTTTCCTCTAGCAAAACATCACTTTGAACGCGCTCTTAAATACGACGAAAAGTCTATACCCGCTCTTGTGAATCTTGCCATTGCAGAACAGAAAATGGGAAATCTGGAAGATGCGAAGGGACGCATTGCAGAGGCGGAAAAACTGGACCCGGATAATCCGAAGATCTCAATCATTTCAGGAAATCTGATGGCAGCAGGTCTTGATCTGGATGCGGCTGTAAAAAAATATAAATCAGGTATTGAAAATTCTGATAAAGACCCCTTCCTTCATTTTAATCTTGCTCTGTCTCTGCTTCGATCGGGTAAATACGATGAAGCAGTCCTCTACTTTTCGAAAACAATAGAAATGGCAGGACCGGGCGAAATTGCGGCAAAGTCCCATGCTCATTTAGGACAGATTTATTTTTCCAGAGGAAATTTTGAAATGGCCGCGGACCATTTAAATCAGGCAGTGAAACTTGTACCGGATCATGGACGTTATCTTTATAATCTTGGAATTGTGTATTTAAACCTTCGTCAGCCGGACAGAGCAGAGGATTTTTTTAAAAAAGCTCTGGATGCAGGAGCGGGCGATGCTGTTGTATTCAGAAGTCTGGCGCATGCGTTTCGTGATTTGAAAGAACCTTCGCTTGCTGTCCGTTCTCTTGAAAAAGCGCTCTATAGAAATCCTGAAGATATGGAATCCTGGTTTCTTCTGGGAAAGATTTACGAAGAAGAGAGTGATTTAAATTCAGCCGCCGAAGCCTATAAAAAAATTGTTAATATGACTGCTGGGGATTCCTATACGAGGGATGCTTTGATCAAACTTGGTGGAGTCTATACAGAGCTGGAAAGATACAATGAAGCTTTCGAAGTCTACCAGAAAGCCGTTCAGATCGATCCAGGCAGCATACAGGCACGATATGGTCTGGGAAAAGTTTATTATCATGCAGGAAATAAAGATCTAGCCGCAAGAGAATGGAAAAAAGCGCTTCAAAAACCGCCCGGCAGTAATTCGCATCCGCCTCTGGAAAGGCGTCAGGAAAGGATCGTACGAACTGCTCTGGGCCTGATGTACATGGAAGAGGGAGCTTTTGATCTGTCTTTGCAGCAGTTTCGTTTAATCCAGAGCAGAAATAAAGAATCTCCTGTAATTTCTGAAGATCCTGAGCTTTCTTTTCTGATGGGACAGGCTTATTCTCGAATGAAGGAATATACCGGAGCATTGAAGCATTTTGCTGAAGCCGCAGAATCTCGCAGTGCAGATCCAGATCAAAGGAAAAAGGCCTTTCTGGAAATGGCAAAGATTCAGTCGCTTTCAGGAAATCCGGAAGATCTGGAGACAGCCCGCTCCAATGCCGCAAAAGCTGTCCGGCTTGACCCCGATGATGAAAAGTCTTCAATTGCTCAGGCGGAAATTTTACTGAAAAGCAAATCGCTTTCGGATCGAGAGAAGGCTATTGAAGTGCTGCTTGCGGTTACCTCATCGTCGGATCTCTCATCGAAAGATGCCTCGGCGGCGCATAATATTCTTGGTGAAGCCTATTATGCAAATGGAGAATTTGCAAGAGCCCTGCGGGCTTTTGAATATTCTTATCAGCTTGATCCTTCCAACTCGGAAGCCTATGCAAACCAGCGGGCGGCAGCCAATGCCTATGAGCAGAGCTTGCGACGATAATGAGAAATATATATTTTAAAAAAAAATCATATTTATATATCCCTG
>JAOUOA010000542.1 GCA_029880625.1 Spirochaetia bacterium | reverse complement strand
AGAATATTTATGCCGAATCCAATATGAAGCATACAATTCACAAATGAAAAATATTTGCTGAATGGAGGTGTTCCTGGATTTCGTTTTCATTAATCAAATAAAACTGTTTTCCATCAAGATCGAAATTCCAGAAAATAACTGCATCCTCCCAGAGGCTTCCAGTCGGGATACATCTGCGACAGAACCGTATCCGATTTTTGCTGAATCTCTTTCAAAAGCGGGTCATCCTCGCCCAAATCCTGAAAGCCGCATTTTCTGTAGTCTTCCAGGGTATCTTCCAGTTCTTTTCTTACAAAAGCGCATTTCACGATGATGCCTGCATCATTTAATTCAGCCCTTTCCAGCATGCTTTTCACAAGAAGGCTGCCCGTCTCCGGATGAGAAATTTTCCAATCCGGAGCAACAAAAAAATCATAAAAAAACAGGGTATCCTCAATACGAAGTGCATGAACGGCGCCTACAATTTCGTTTTGAACCGCTCCCACCAGCGAAAACGATCGGGAAAGAAGTTTCTGGTATTTAAATACGTTATCGCCTTCTTTCGGAATGAATTTTTCTTTCCAGGAAAATATTTTCTGCACTTCGTCCAGATCCGTTGCGCCTTTCCGTATGGTAAAGGCATCGTAATTTCTATTAATCCAGAGTCCCGATGCAACAAGAAGTGAGACAAAAAACTGCATGGCTGTATTTTTTAATATCTGAGAGTATTCCATTGCATCCAGGAACTGCACAGTATTGGAAAATCGAAAATCTCCGGAAAGATCCAGATGATTGATGATGAAAAGCTCCAGAATCCCTGCAAAAAGGAGATACAGAGGACTGAAAAGCAGAGGTACAGGACGGAGATTCTTAAACAAAGCGCCGAGAAGCGCGCTTGCAAATCCTGCAGCAAAAATCAAAGAAAACAGAAGAGCGCCATGCATATCCCAGAAAAACTGAATATTGAAAACTGCAAGCTGCAAAGCCAGCATTACCAAAATATACATGTATACGGAAAGCATTTTTCCCAGGATTTACCCGGGCATGTTCCTGAATAGAATTTTTCAAGGATGCAAATCCAGGATTCACAATTTAAATTTATCTTTTTTCCAGAGCTTCTGTCAGTCTGGCAGCCATTTCCGAACAGCACCTTGCCGACAGATGGCTTACGTCAGTAAAGTAATTGCATTTCAGCAAATTCTGAGAATTGAAATCAATATAGGGAACCTTCCGTTCCTGAATGATTTTCTGAAGGGCCGGTTCAAAATCTCTGTGCACATTTTTTTGTACATACATTTCTTTCATCAGAGGATGTACATCCGGCCTCCAGATTACAACCGGTATGCCGTTCTCTTCTGCAATGCGAATCATTGTATCCACAGCCTCCATGCGGGAGGAATCGAGTTTCCAGTTTCCGAGAAGCGGCTGCTCTATAATTTTTGCAACCAGCTTAAATTTTGTCAGATAATCTCTTTCGGTCATATTTCCTGACTGATAGTCATTCAATTTCTGATCTGTCAATTTTTGATTTGTCTTTTGTCCTGCAGTATGCTTATTCATTCGCATATTCATAACTGTCATAAAAAGCGAAGAATCATTTTTTGATTTTGCGATTTTATCCCAGGAAAGTTTGTATCTGTAAGAAGTAAACAGACGCGAAATTACAATTTCCCTGATTGTATTTATAGAGTACTTATCCAGATTTCCAATGAGCGTAAAAAAAGAAATTCCTTCGGTTTTTGCAAAATTGCTGAATTGATTGTTTTCATTAAACGAAAGGGGGGATATCTCTATAAAAACTGCATCCGGCTTTATGCCGCGCTCCAGAAGCTGGAGCATTCGTGTCAAATAGATTTCCGGATCGGAGCCCCGTGAAGAAAAATTATTAATTTCATAACGGTTGATTCTGCTGCGGTCTTCTTGCGACAGATAAGGATCCACTGCCGTTTGAGCCGGAACGGGAACGCGATAAAAGCATCCGGACCGGGAAGTTCCGTAATTCCAGACGATTCGCATATCTTTTTTGTCTTTGTAGGGATATTCTTTATTATCAAGGGAGTCAACATACGGATTGACGGGAGTGGATACAGTCCAGGAAAATCTGAGTTCAGGTACCAGAAGAATCTTATCCAGCAGGAAAAAAAACGTAAAGATCAGATAATATTTGCTTAAATGTTTCATAGGCTTAAAATTGAAAATAAATAAAGGGAGTAGAACCGGATTGAAACGAAATTATTAAAAATCCGATCACGATAAACGCCGCAGGAAGAATGAAATTTTTATATTTAAAATAAAATCTCATTTTTTGAGGATTGTTCTCAAAAAAATGCATACCCAGAAACAGCAGCGTCATGATCACAAGCGGTTTTACTCCTTTTAGATCCATTCCTTCAATATTCAGAAAAGACTGTATCATTTCCAGAGAGGCTCCTAAAGACGGATTTCTGAAAAAAATCGCGGCGAATGCAAACAGATTAAAGATCAGAACTCTTCTAAAAATCTTTGTATGCAGTTTTTCTTTTTCTGGATCAGGCGACCTCAAAAACGGCACCCATCTTTCCAGAATTAAATACAGGCCATGGAGAAATCCCCAGATAAAAAAAGTATAATTTGCGCCATGCCATAAGCCTCCCAGGACCATGGTGATCATGAGATTTATCAAATACCTTGCCTTCCCGCTTCGACTG
>JAOUOA010000541.1 GCA_029880625.1 Spirochaetia bacterium | reverse complement strand
ACGTGGTTCCACAAATATGCTCATTGCAATCGGTTTAATACTCATGATGTACCCTCCGCTTGCAAAAATTAAGTACGAAGAAATGCCAAAGGTATTCAAAGACATAAAAATACTTGGTCTTTCCCTTATCCAAAACTGGATCATCGGGCCTTTTTTAATGTTTGGTCTGGCAGTTGTATTTTTACCCGACAAGTCCGAATACATGACCGGCCTCATTTTGATTGGTATTGCCCGATGCATTGCAATGGTAATTGTATGGAACGATCTTGCTAAAGGAGACAATGAATATGTTGCAGGACTTGTCGCATTTAATAGCATTTTCCAGATACTTTTTTATAGCGTGTATGCATATATTTTTGCAACGTACCTTCCCACACTTTTAGGTTTGAAAGGTGTGGCGGTCAATGCCAGCATTATCGAAATTGCTCAAAGTGTGGTTATTTATCTTGGAATCCCTTTTATGGCAGGAATGCTCACTCGATATATACTAATTAAAAAAAAAGGTAAAGAGTGGTATCACGCCAAATTCATACCCAAAATTAGCCCACTCACATTAATCGCCCTCTTATTTACCATTATTGTCATGTTCAGTTACAAAGGAAATTTAATCCTTCAGATTCCGATGGATGTTGTGCGGATTGCCGTACCGCTTTTATTTTATTTTTCCATCATGTTTTTCAGCTCTTTTTATTTATCAAAAAAGGCAGGCGCCGACTATGAAAAATCTGTATCATTGGCGTTTACTGCTGCTGGAAATAATTTTGAACTCGGCATTGCTGTCGCCATTGCAGTGTTTGGGATTAATTCCGGAGTTGCTTTTGCCGCTGTAATTGGCCCTCTGATAGAAGTACCGGCCCTCATCTTACTTGTAAATTTTGCGCTGGGACAGAGAGAGAATTTCGAAATGAGACAGAAGAAAAATATTGATAATGCAATATAATTATGATAAAAAATGGATCTGGGATTTGAAATAATTGCACCTTGGAAATTCCTGCCGGCAGAGCCCTGATATGGGTCAGTAGTTATACTGGCTGAATCCTTGAAGTTCTTTATGCTGCAGAAAACGTTATAGGAAATAAATTTGTATCTAGAGGGATATTAAAGGATGAGATTGCAAAATTTCTTCCATTGGATTCTATGACCTTTCGTTGACCGCTAATTCTTTTTGTTGAATATTGCATATATTTAAAATTTTCCGGGAGTTCAAGTTTTAAGGTTTTGTATGGGGGAGAATATTTTATAATGCATTCTTTTATCGATAATTCAATTAAATCTTTTTTTGCGTTATTTCCGTGAAAAAGGCACATAAAGAAATTTCCTTCGCCTTCTATCGTGGAGATTCCATCGTCAAGATAAAGGACCCCTGACATCTCTTTAGCAGGAAAGAGTTCCAACGTTATTTCTGAAAAAAGAGTTTTTGAAGCGGTCTGTTCTGGTTTGCAGATGGGCATAATAGTTCCTCCTTTAATAAAAAGAGGAATATATCCTGGAAGTGCTGAAATCTCATATGTTTTATTTCCGATATACATTTCCCTGGAGTAGTAATCGAACCATTCGCCTGGTGGAAACCGGACAGAGCGGACACTTTTTTTTGAACTAAATTCGGGAGCTACAAGGATGGAGGAACCGATAAAAAATATATCTGGATGCTCCTCACTTTTCAATTTTGGATAATCAAATAGAAGAGAACGAATTAGTGGAATTCCTGTATCTTTGCTTTCTTTAAATAGAGCGTAGTAATAGGGTAAAAGAGCGTAGCGTCTGTTAACAATTGTTTTATACAAATCCTGAAACCTGGCTGGAAGTTTCCATGGTTCGCAATTACCGATCAGGGCATCAGAATCTACACCGAAAAAAGGCATTAGGCCTGCGATTTCCATCCAGCGGATGAAAAATTTATAGTCGCTGGAAACGTTTGCGAAAGGAAACGATCTGTTTTTTGCGGTTTTTTCCGGATCCATACCGCAGAGTGAAATGCCGGAAAGCCCAAGGTTTAGAATGCGTTGAAGGTTATCTCGAAGGTCGTCAGGATTTTTTAGGGAATCTCCAGCTAGAACTGTCGCATCCTTTTGAATTCCGCAATATGAAGTATTCGTCAAAATAAAGGGTCGTTTTTCCGGTTGAAATTTTTTAAATGAGGTCACGGTCGCCTTGCATACAAGATTTCCATATTGGTTTATGTATTTGATGTGACTCTTACCACTGTTTAGAATAGTGCTGCTTGACAGGCTTCCATGCGAAATCACTATTTCTGGAGGTTCATTATTTATGTTTGCAATACCAGAGACATGATTTGCAAATAATATGTTGTGTCGATCTGCCCACCATTGGCTGCCGTTTTCCGAAGAAAAATCAGGAAAAGAAAACTTTTTCCCTGATAATTTTACATTAAAAAGCTTTCCTGTGTTATCAAGGCAGAAAACATTACGACTTTTCCCCTCAGCATAGAGATCGTAATTGTCATTGGATGGAACACGAGCTTCAATCTGAGTCACAATTTTTATTCCAATTTTGTCTATTTCTTTGTTGATTGTACCGGCGTTAGAGTAGTGTTCCAGGTTCCAAGAAAAAAATTTCCCAGGTTCAAATGCATTGTTACCCAAATGTAATGCATCGCATGGAATATGTTCCTTCTGAAATCGTTTGGCAATCTCAAGAAGCTGCACACT
>JAOUOA010000540.1 GCA_029880625.1 Spirochaetia bacterium | reverse complement strand
AATATAGTAATATATATCTGAATTATCTATATCTACAATTGAACTTTTCTTCCAGATCCTGCATCTAACTTTTGATGTTTTTCGAAAATTTTTTAAGCTATGATTTTCACATTTTTATTTATTTTCTTGAGGTCTCCTTTTTAGATTTGAAGAAATCAAAGAAAAATATAATAACAGGAGGGAAAATAATTTATTATAAAAAAATGATATTATAATCTGATTCAATTAAATAAAATAATTATCCTTTCCTTTGGAATTGTTGACTTTTTTATGAAATTTCCGATAAAGAAACTGAATTAAAAGTGAGTTTAATTTTATTGAGTCTGAATTTTTTAAATATAGAGGAATTTTAAATCCAATGAAACAATTAGTAATCCTGTTAATATTATTGTCAATGCCCTTATCCGGATTCCTTCATGCTGATGTGATTCCTGAGCCATTCAATCTGGGTCTTCCTTTGAATACATCCCAGGATGATTTTGCGCCTTCCATAACGGAAGACGGGTTGACAATGGTTTTTAATTCCAAAAGATCCGGAAATAATGATATCTATATTACTCATTTTAAAAACGGTTCCTGGAGTGAGCCAGAAGCCATAAAAGAAATCAATTCTAAATACAACGATCAGACACCATATGTTTCTGAAGACGGATCATTAATCATATTCTCATCAGACCGTGATGAAAGTAAATCTTTTAAGGTAAAAAATAATATTTACGTCTCCTTTGATCTATATATAAGCGCTTTCGAAGACGGAACCTGGAGTTCACCTGTTCCTGTTCCTGGAATTGTAAACAGTACAGATCATGAAGAAGCACCTTCACTCAGTCCAGACGGTCAAACTCTTTACTTTACCAGAAGAAAATTCGGTAAAAACTCTAAAACAATCATTATGAAAGCAAATCTTGTTGATATGAAATTTACTGAAATTCAGCCCCTCCCTGCTCCCATCAATACAGGAAATTCTGAAAGAGGATTAATTGAAACAGAAGAAGGCTATTATTTTTCATCATACAGGCCTGGCGGTTTCGGAGATTCTGATATTTATTTTGTTTCGGTTAAAGACGGCAAACTTGGAAATGCCGTAAACTTGGGTCCCTTTATCAATTCTGAACGGTCTGAGTTTTTTTATTCTAAAAAAAATTATACAGCTTATTTCTGTTCAACCAGAAAACATAAAATGAATCCAACTGACCGTTTTGATATTTACAGAGCAAGTTTTGATATTCCTGCTACATATTTTGATTTTAATTCCAGCCGAATCAAACCGGAAACAGCAGCTGTTCTCAATGATGTGGCTCAATTTTTTAAAAAAAATAAGAACATGATTTTTGAAATTGCAGGCCATACCGATCTTCATGGAACAGAATCATACAATCAGAAGCTTAGTCAAAAAAGAGCTGAATCCGTAGAAAAATTTTTAATACAAAAAGGACTGTCAAAAAAACAGTTTCGTGTCAGAGGAGCCGGTATGAGCGAACCGGTTAAAAACGGAACCGGAAAAGGATTTGATGAATTCAATAGAAGGACGGAGTTTCGATTTCTGGGTTTTATACGCTGAACAACTTTACTTTATCGGAAAGCTGCTTTGATATCTTTTCATTTTGAACAGCATTCTTGTTGATATTTTGCGCACCTGACACAGTTTTTTCTGAAACATGACGGATCATTTCAACAGAGTTCATAATGCTCTGAATTCCTTTTTTCTGCTCAGATGTTGCATCTGAAATACCCTGTGCCTGCATGCGGACGTCATTGGAGTCATGCTGAACCAGACCGTTAATATAAACCTGTTCTTTCATAAGTTCATCAAGTACCTTCATTCTTTGAGCAATGTGCTTTGTTCCAGAAATGATTTCTTCAATTGTGGAAACTGTTGTATTTACGCTGTTTACCCCGGATTCCACCTGTGTATTATTCTGCTGCACCAGTCTGCTGATTTCCTGAATACTTCCTGTTGTCATTTCGGCAAGTTTTGAAATCTCTGATGATACAATCGCAAAACCTCTTCCGGATTCACCTGCTCTTGCGGCTTCAATCGCGGCGTTCAAGGCAAGGAGCTCAATTTTATCTGCAATATCTTCAATGATTTCAACAATTTGAGATATTCTTTCAGCAGATTCTGCAATCGTAATAATTGAATTTTCTGTCTGCTGGAGTTCTTTATCGCCCTCTGTTGCAAGAGTTGTGGAACGATCCAGATATTTTAGAATATCTTCCAGTGTTACTTCCATTTTTTTCGTAATAGAATTCCAGTGCTGCAGAGTATCGGAGAGGCTCAAAACGTCATCCAGCTGCAGCTTGGCACGTCCGGCAATACCGTCCACCTGAGATGCCATCTGGTCCACCGCAGCGGTGATCTCTTCCATTGAAGCAGTCTGAAGATTAGAACTGCTTTCAAATTCTTTTGTAACATCGACCATTTCCTGCCCGGAATTTCTTAAATTATTGGCAACTGAATTTGTATCGACAACGATTTCACGAATGCGATCAATAAATTCATTGAATTTATATGCCATTTCACCAAATTCATCTCTTGTTGTAATGTCCAGTCTTGCAGATAAATCAGCGTCACCTTCGGATAAATTACTGAGATTATCCCGAAGATGCATAATGGGAGCGGCAAAAGATCTGAAAAATAAAATTAAATTCAAGCTTACAATAAGAAAAGATAT
>JAOUOA010000539.1 GCA_029880625.1 Spirochaetia bacterium | reverse complement strand
AGGTTCCCCCGGGATGATTTCGCACATTCAGCCAGCCGGTCAAGCGCTTCACGGACATTATTTTCATTTCTCTCTCTTTTGACTTTTTCAAGCTTTTCCATCTGACTGTTTCTGACCTGTGCATTGTCAACATCCAAAATATCGTCATATGAGCTGTCTTCAGATATAAAATCATTGACCCCGATGATTTTAGCTTTTCCGGAATCAATCATGGCCTGTTTTTTTGCCGAAGCTTCTTCGATACGCATTCTCGGTATTCCAGTCTCGATTGCCTTCGCCATGCCGCCCAGTTCTTCAATCTCATTAAAATACTCAACTGCTTTTTTAAAAATATTCTCTGTTAGACTTTCCATTTCCTGCGAACCGCCCCAGGGATCAATCAAAGAGCAAATTCCGGTTTCATTCTGAATTACAAGCTGCGTATTCCTTGAGATTCGTGCAGAAAAATCTGTAGGAAGCCCCAGAGCTTCGTCCAGAGAATTTGTATGAAGAGACTGTGTGTGTCCAAAAACGGAAGAAAGAGCTTCCAGGCAGGTTCTCGTAATATTGTTGTAGGGAGAATGCGCTGTCAAACTCCAGCCTGAAGTCTGGCAATGCGTTCTGAGTGCCATTGATTTTTCCCTGAGGGGATTGAACTGCTTTACGATCCCGGCCCAGAACATTCTTGCAGCACGAAGCTTTGCAATCTCTCTGAAAAAATCCATTCCCGTGCCGAAAAAAAACGATATTCTTCCGGCAAAATCATCTATAGCAAGTCCCGCATCCATCCCTGAGCGTAGATACTCAATGCCGTCCGCCATGGTATAAGCCAGTTCCAGTTCGGCAGGCGCTCCAGCTTCCTGAATATGATAGCCTGAAATACTGATGCTGTTATAGCGCGGCATAAATTCAGATGTATACCTGAAAATATCGGTAATAATTCGAAGAGAAGAAGATGGAGGATAAATATAGGTATTCCTTACAAGAAATTCCTTTAAGATATCATTTTGAATTGTTCCAGAAAGTTTTTCCTGAGGAATACCAGATTCTTCAGCTGCGACAATATAAAATGCAAGGACGGGAAGGACAGCGCCGTTCATGGTCATGGAAACTGAAATTCTGTCCAGCGGGATATTCTCAAAAAGAATTTTCATGTCTTCGACTGAATCGACTGCAACACCGGCTTTCCCCACATCGCCGGAAACCCTGGGATGGTCCGAGTCATAACCGCGATGGGTTGGAAGGTCAAAAGCGACGGAAAGTCCTTTTTGTCCCTGGGCCAGATTTTTCCTGTAGAATTCATTGGACTTTTCAGCAGTTGAAAAACCTGCATACTGACGGATGGTCCAGGGCCGCGATACATACATACTGGGATAAGGACCACGCAAAAAAGGAGGAATCCCCGGTGAAGAAAATCTTTCATGGAAGAATGGATTTCTTTTTTCTCCTGAATGAAGCTTTTTCAAAATATTTATCTTGTTAAAATCAGGGCGCATACTTAACTCTTTTCCTCATCAATTCTCTGCCGGAGAAAATCAGAGACCCTTTCATAAAACGCCGTCATTTCTTCGTAACTGCCAGAGGGGAACCGACCGATGTTTCCTTTTACATCTTCACGGATTTCACTGTCATAAAACACAGGAATGCGAAAATCAAGTTCAGACAGCACCTTCTTCAGCACTTCAAAATCTGTTTGAATAAAAACAGCTCCGGCGATCCGGCTGCGCTCGTCAGAACTAACTGATGGAAATTCATTAGCTTCATTATAAACAATCATATCGCAGCCAATCGAATCAACAGTATTTCGAATTTTCTGCAGAAGGTTCTTTTCCGTTTCTTTCAGACAGAAGACCAAAACAACAGGCCCTTTAACCGAAAGACTTTTCAGACAATCTGCACAAAAACGAACCAGCTCCATTTCTTTGCTCATCCATTCTGAAGAATTCATCTGTCCGTACATTCCTTCATCGAAAGACAATCCTCGGGATTGATACCTGAATCCATCGCTCAAACCATTTCTCTCTGAAACTGAGCGGCTCTCATTTTTGTTGATAAAAGAATTCACACCGGTAATGTTTATTTTTTGTTCAAACAAAAGAATTTTTTTTAATTCCATGTTCTGGCGAATTTCATTCTCTATCCATCCGTTCTGCAAACATTTAAAATATCCTCCCTGTTTTTCAAGCCGGCAAAAAAGTTCAAAGGATTCTTCCGCAAGATTCATTTCGATTTCCGAAAGAGAATAAGAACCCATTAGAGGATCTTTCAGATTAAAAATTCCGCTTTCATGCCGAAGAATCTGAAGTATGTCATGCGAAAAACGCAGCTGCTTGATATCATGCAGGGGCGCCATTCGGTCAAAAGAACGGTTCCCGACAGCATCTACCCCTCCGAGAATTGACGCAAGAGACTGGATCGACATACGAATCAAATTGGAATATGGATCGTAAAGAGATGTTTCAAAAGACGAAGGGAGAGCATGAATCGCAGGATTGCTATTTACTCCGTATTCATCGAGGATTAATGACCAGAGTCTCCGAAAGACTCTGTATTTTGCAGTTTCCAGGTAAAATTCACTTCCTGTATCAAATTGAAAGAATATAAGATCCGCGCATGCCGCAGCATCAAATCGGCGTTCAGTAAAATACGACAAAACTTCAGCTCCCCAGGAAAGCGAAAAGGCCATTTCCTGACGATACT
>JAOUOA010000538.1 GCA_029880625.1 Spirochaetia bacterium | reverse complement strand
AAAAGAAACCGTTTTTGTAAATATTGGATTTATGCATCCCGGAAAGGGAACCGGGAGTCTCTTTTGCTGTGCGCCAGTACGGTGATGGATGCAAGCCCTGCAATGATGAAATAAATAAATGAAGGAATCTGCGGCGCATCTCCTCCTGCATAGGAATGGAGTCCGGATAAAAAATAATTCACTCCGAAATAGGTCATGATGATCGTCGAAAAGCCCCAGAGAGATGCCGCAGCAAAAAGGAAGCCTGTATTTAAAGCAGGAATGTACTTAAAATGCAGAATGATAGCATAGACCATGATAGATACCAGGGTCCATGTTTCCTTGGGGTCCCAGCTCCAGTAGCGGCCCCAGGATTCATTGGCCCAGACAGCTCCCAGGAGATTCCCGATGGAAAGCAGTGCAATTCCAACCATGATCGTCATTTCATCAATTTTCAGAATGTGACGGATCGCCCGGTCGATCTGCAGTTTTTTTTCATTTCGAAAAATGATGAGCATAAGAGCGGTCAGACCCAGAAGAGCGCCCAGTGAAAAAAATCCGTAACTTGCAGAAATCACGCTTACATGGATGGTAAGCCAGTAAGATTTTAATACCGGTACAAGATTGGTGATTTGAGGATCCATCCAGCTTAAATGAGCGACAAAAAGCGAAAGGCCGGACATGATTGCCGCAGTCGCAAGTGCAAGAGAGGAATTTCTGCCGAAGAAAAGTCCGGCCAGCACCATGGCCCATGCAATATAAATCAGAGATTCATAGCCGTTGCTCCAGGGAGCATGTCCGGAAACATACCAGCGGAGGCCGAGGCCGAATGTATGAAAGAGAAAGCCCGCCCCGATGACAACAGAAAGCCCCTGCATGATGCGTGGATGGATCTTTTTTTCCATGATAATTTTGATAAACGAAATGACAAGAAGCGTAAGTCCTGCAAGAAGGTAGACCAGCGTCAGACGGTCGAAAATATTGAATCTGTTAAAAAAGATTTCTGTACTGATTCCAAGCGAAGACGGTATAATATGTTCCGCATGGGTTTTCTGGTAAGAGGAAATTTCATTCAGGATCAGATCGGCGCGGCTCCAGTCTCCGTTTGAGAGAGCAGACCGGACTGTCTGACGGTAAGAAGCAAAAAGCTTCTGATTTTCGTTTATGTTCTGCGTGATCCCTTCATGAGGAAGGATGGCATTCTGCCACTGGTTATTGAGATCGCCGGGTACAGGAAAGATTCGGAAAAGATCGCCTCGAAAAACCATGAAGGTGATATTGATAACTTCTTCTGTTTTGACCACAGCTTTGTCAAGTTTGGTCCGCTGTGACTGATCTTTTCGCATTGCTGATGAAACCAGCGCGTTTAATTTATAGGGCTGTGTTCTTCTGTTGTCGATGAAGTCTGAGAAGGATGCATATTTCTGATTTTTTCCAATACCGATAATTCTTTTGATTTCCGGATGCTTTACCTTGATGAGAGGTACATGAGACCAGGTCTGAGGATCGGTCAACATGCCGAGAATGATCTGGTTATAGTCCATTCCGTGCATTTTTCTTTCGCCTGCGATTTTGTTTAAGATTTCCATGTTGAGAGAATCAACCGGTTTGATTCTTCCCTGAACATCCTGAACGGACAGTCTGGAAAAGGCGACTGCATGATCTTTATTTACGGGCTGAGGCGAAGCATATCCCTGCCTGTCTTCCGTCTGCGCAGCCAGAGGAATGCTGAGGCTGAATAAAATTGATATGATCAAAGCGTGAAGCCAGCTGTGCTTTTTCATGATTTTTCTCCTTCTTTTGCCACCTGTTTTGTCAGTCTTCCAAACCGTGCGCGCCGGTTGAATAAGTTGAAAAGCAATCCGACCGTCATGAGAAAATACCCCAGATAGGTCGGGATCATGCCGGGATCTTTTGCCACGGACAGAACGGTACCCCGTTCATCCGGATCAAAGGATGACTGATAAAAGCGAAAACCTCTGTGCACAAGAATATGGTTCATGTAAATTCTCTTTGGTTCTTTAATGTTCATTTCAGGATCAATGAGAATGACCTTGCTTTCGTAAGAGGAAGGCGAATTGGAACCCGGGTATCTTTCAACAATGAAATCCGTCAGATGAAGGCTGAAAGGCAGTTCAATATTTTTTGATCCGTAGCGAAGGCTGATCTCTTTATTCCCAAGAGTGAGCTTCTGGAGCTGTCCGACAGAAGATTCTGTTCCAGGCAATGCCACTTCTCTGACCTCTGATCCGGATTCGACGGAGACAATGACTGCGGAAAGATTCGTTTTCTGGCTGGATTTGACAACGGTATGGACAGCGCTTTTTTTTGTATCGCGAACAACAAAAGAAACACCGTGAACAGTATGGAGCTTTCCGCCGGAAAGAGGATTCCAGACGCCTGCCGGTAGGTTTCCGGATTTTTGATCGGCCATCTGCATGTAGGTAACGGGAAAGGGAGAGCTGAATAAAAAATCGTCTCTGTCCAGGATGATTTTTACCGAAGGTTTTGTAAACGTACGGCCGGATGAGAAATCAATGATAAAAGATCCTGCATCGTAGGTTTCTCCTGCAAAAAGAGTGAAATCATCCGGCGTTCCGCCGGAAGAGACAACCAGTACAACGGCAGGCTTGCCGTCCGGCGATGACCTTAGAGATTCGACGGCGTTATCATAAAAATCTTTGTAGCGGATGACCACATCATC
>JAOUOA010000057.1 GCA_029880625.1 Spirochaetia bacterium | reverse complement strand
CCGGTAAATGACTACTATATTTATTACCTGAGTCTTGGAAAAACAAAAAGTGCAGCCCTTGAAGAAGGATTAAAAACTGTCTCTCCCAGGGTAAAAACTTTAGAGTCAAAAACCGATGATCATAAAGAGGGAACTGCAGCAAAAGACGGTGCTGGGATAGGAAATCAGGCTGCAACTGATGACCCAAAAAATAATACTGCAGAAGATGTATCCGAAAAAAAAGGCGGAGAACTGCCGATTGATGAAATAGCAGCCGATATTAAGAAACAGAATTTCATTTATTCATTAAAAGATAATATGATATTCTGGATTGCCCTTTTCGGGCTCCTGTTAATTGCAATATTATTTTTGCTGATTTCACTGAGAAAAGGAAAATTTGCAGGAAGACTGGTTTATAAGCCTCAGGGACCTGGCGCTATCAGTTCGATTTATAACCTGAAAAAAATTGAGACAGGTAAATTGATTATCGGTTCAAAGCGTGGAAATAACTTAAGGATTTCTGATCTCGGCATTCCAAAAGAAATAGTGCTGAAACCGATTAAAAAGGGCGGGCTGGATTTTCTCCGGCCTGTAGGAAAATCTTCATCTTTGATTGAATTTCTGGATCAAAAAACAAAAGGCAGAATTTCATTTGGAGATAAGTTTAGAATAGGAAATTATATATTCGAGTACAACAATGGCAAAGAAAACTGACATACTTGAAGAAATGAAAGGACAGGCCAGGGTGTTCCGTGTTGATCGGGATGCGATCATCATTTATACAGGGCGCGATAAGTCTGACATTCAGCCGTTTATACGGGTTGGAGCGGGAGATAATATTCCGCATGGCCTTTTAAAACATATTGAAAACGTAATTATCCCAGAGAGCGATCTCTGGAATATGGGCCTGGAAATGGCATGGCAGGATGCCAGTCTGAAACAGGGTGTGGATCACATTCAATATGTGGGCAATAAAGATATGGTCAATCAGGTTTATCTTTATACGAGATTTTCCGAAAAAGACGATGAATACCATAAAAAAACAGTAAAACTTCTCCCCTATAAAAAAACGAAATTAACAGATACTAAAGAAAAATCCTATATTAATTTCTTTTCAAACGGAAATATGAATATTCAGGTTCATGGTTCCAAGGTTGTTGATTTTGAAAACTTTATCAGAAGCAAAATTAATCTGGATAAAGAGTATGATTTGATGAACAAATCACAGAGAAAGATGAAGCTTCGGGGAAAGGAAGGGGTTGGTTTTGTTTTTTTCGGTACAGAAGACGGACTTACACCTTCCATGTTATGGAATCTTGATGGAAATGGAGCTTTCTTAAATCCGACTCATGAATATCCATATACTCTTTTTGAGAACATGCTGGATGTTGACAATTTGTTCATGGCGACAACTTCCAATCCCTATAATTCCGGTTTTATAGAAGCAATCAGACGAAAGAATATTTCGGGTGATCCGATCTCAGCCTACTGTCCATTTCCTGACCAGGCGCTGCCTCTTAAAAAACTCTACAAAAATACACAGGTTCAGTTTATTGACGATGCAAAAGTTCTTCCCGGTCATAAAAATACGACTTATTATGTTTCGAAAAGCGGTTCGCATGGTCTTTTTTCAATTAAACTGGCTGAAAAAGCAGAAGAGCCGGTAAAGATTTTATTTCCTCTGGGCCTCGGCAGGAAAATCACAAAGACTTTTGATTATGCTAAAGGTCCTTATGATCTTGAATTTGCGTCTGTAAACAGTTCCGCTGATATTAATGGAAGTTCTCTTTCGCATATGCAGATTCATTTTCAGGGCAATATGAAACCTCAGTCTTATTTAAACCTTAAGCTGGATGATAACAGTTTTCCCGTAATTCAGGGCGCTGAATATAAAATGCATTATACTGAAAATCATAACTCAATTGCTGAAATGTATTTGAGTTCTTTCAAGGGAACAGGTTTTGAAGAAAATATTCCTGCTCTTTACCGTTATGTGATTTCTGGAAATCAGGATGATAAAGCTCTGCGTGATATTCTCATTTCTTTAAGAAAAACAAAGGTTCCTCAGTCTGTGTATCACCGAGTCAACCTCCACGAATTTTTCAGATTTTTGAAGAATCAGCCAGCTTTCAGCGTGTCCATGAAACCAATTTTTCAAAAAACAATTGATCGCATTCAATCACGTTTTGGTTTTCGAAAAATTAAGGTTAAAGATCTTGTTATGCTTGAGGGACTTTATACTGAAGTTGATATCGTTTTTGACGGAGGACTCGGAACCTATGTGCTCTGCCGTGAAGTCGAGAGAAATGATCCGTTTCAATTTCAATTTCCTCCTGATTCGCAGGCATTTGACCTGCTACAGGGAGAATATAAATCTTTGTTAAAGCAGCAGAACCGTGTTCTTGATAAAATGGATATTGAAGCTCCAGGATTCCGTCCTGCTCTTGAAATGATGGAAAAGATCTTTGAAGACCGTAAAGGCATGGTTGAAGAAAGAGCACGGCTTGGCGAACTGCTCGAGCATCTCGGGATGTCATTTGATCCTGAAGTTGAAAAAAGAACTTTTTTATCGTATTTACCGAATCCTCTTCAGAAGTTTTTCAGATCATTGGATCCAGTGGCCCTGAAAGACCGTGTTTATACGAAGATTGAGCCTGTAGTGGAAAACTTTAGAAATTTTCGTGCAGCATTTTTTCTCTTACCTTTCTTTTTGATTTTTGCTGCCGGAGCATTTTTTTTCATGCAGACAGATATGAATTTTCTTAAGATGGATGGAACGTCCGAGCATACTGCAGTAGAACTGGAGAATGAAGCGAATCGTGTTCCAGAGGGCGAAGCCGTTACTGAAGCTCAGCCGGGAAACACGGAAACCGCCTTGAACCAACCTGTTGACGAAGGTGCCCAAAATCAGCCTGTTGAAAATGCAGCGGTTTCAGAAGAAGAGGGCGGTTTCTTTTCTACGATTGCTTCATGGTTTTCTTCAGAAGATAAAACAAGTAACATTTTGAGTGCAAACGGAGATACACCTGAAGAAATTGCAGCAGTGTCTGTTCTTCCTGGAGAAATTCAGGAGGATGTATATGTTCCGGGTGAGGATGCCATTCAAAATGATCCTGTTGAAACAATGCAGTATGCAAATGCTCTTGCTATCCGAAATGGTTTTACTCCGATTCACAATCCGCCAGAAGCCCGGCTGAGAGATCCTGACATGGTATTTCCCGGCGATAGACTGAAACTGCCGGACGGAAGACTCCTCAGGATTATTAAAGGGGAAACAATCTGGATGGTTTCAAAAAGACACTATAAAAAAGATTTTGCAAGAATTTTGATTCTGGAAAAACAGATTGTTTCTTCAGATGATGCAAAAAAAAAAATATATCTCCTGAAATCCGTGAACAGCTGAATTTTATGAAAGGTCTGGCTGTGACTCAAAAAATGAATGTTGTTGCAGTTCGCACCCAACAAATTTTTAATCCTTAACTTTTACCTTTTCTGCTCTGTTCAATCATTGTAAGAATATCATTTATAAAGGTTTGGTGTTCTTTTAAAAGACCTTCCAGCTGGTCAATTTTTCCCTGACTCATAAGCGCTTTTACCAGTTCTGCAAGATTATTTCTTACGGCAGAATCCGCTGCCATAACACTGTTTGCTTCCTGAGGAGGGATTGGCGGTTGAGTTCTTCCCTGCTGCTTCATATGTCTTCTCCGTTCCAATTCTGTATGAATTGCATTAACATCGACGTTTGGCTTCGGGGCCTTTAAAAAATTCTGCAATGATTCAGCCGTATAATGTTCAGAATTGCTCACCTGTCCAGTGTAAGGAACGCCTGGATTTTGAAAAGAAGTTTATTTTTATTTTAATTTTGTGTTGGAATTGCTTGACCGGACATTGCATTTATATTAAATCCATCTTTATTATCCGGCAGTAACTTATGAACAGTCTTTCAGAAATAGAACTTTTAAAACAGGAAAATGAACGTCTCTACAAGGTTCTCGGTGTGAATCAAATCATAACGGGAAGCCTGAATCTTGAATTTGTACTCGATACATTGATGGATAAAGCGAAGGAAGTGATGGATGCAGAAGCCTCCAGCCTGATGCTTCTGGATGAGGAAAATGAAGAGCTTTATTTTCATACCGTCAAAGGTGAAAAAAGCGATCTTTTAAAGACTCTTCGCCTGAAGCTGGGGGAAGGGATTTCCGGATGGGTTGCAAGAGAAGGGAAAGCTGTTCTAATTGAAGACTGCTCTTCGGATCCCCGGTTTTATAAAAAAGCCGATGATATGAGTGATTTTGTCACCAAAACAATGATGTGTGTTCCTCTGAAAGTCGGGAAAAAAATTCTCGGAACCGTTCAGGTTCTGAATAAAAAAAATAATCACTTCTTTGATGTTAAAGATTTAAAGATTTTCGAGATAACGGCAAATCAGGCTGCGATTGCAATTGAAAATGCAAGGCTTCACAAAATGGCTACAATTGACGGAATGACAGGGCTTTTTCTCAAGCATTATTTCATGGCAAGACTGGGCGAAGAATATAAAAGAGCAAAAATGAAAAATGTTCCTGTAAGCTTAATTATGTCTGATATTGATTTTTTTAAAAAAGTAAACGATAAGTATGGCCATCAGGGCGGAGATGCTGCGCTTGTTGCTCTTGCAGAAGTCATTCGTGAAACAGTTCTTGATTTCGGCGAGGAGTGCATCCCTGGAAGGTACGGCGGCGAGGAATTCTGTGTTCTCATGCCGGAAACAAATTCAGAAAGAGCTGTTGAACTTGCAGAAAAAATACGAAAAAACGTGGAATCGCGTCCCATCCCGATAGAAGATAAAGAAGCTATGATAACGATTTCAGTCGGGGTGTCCAGTTATCCTGTCCATAATGAGTTTATAAATAATGTTGAAGATTTTATTAAACTAGCAGATGAAGCGCTTTATTTATGTAAAGATCGAGGCAGAAACTGTGTGGCTCTTTATGAAAAGGTTTGAGATTTCTTTTTCAAAAATCCGTACGTGTTTGTACCTGTTTTCTTATAAATTTCAGCAGTTTATTTCTTATCCTCAGGGCATCCGGCCTCCTGATTTAATAAATTGATTTTATTTATTTGGAAATTCATAGTTTGATGCACAAAAATTAAATGTTTTCAAAAATTGAAAAACGCTGTTAAAAAACTGCAGATGTATGTAAATTATGATTTGAAATAATTTGCGTATCTATTTAGTGTGTTATAATTCATCCTGAAAATACAATTCTCAAGATGATCTTTTGGTGCCGATTGTATTCTTAAATCAGCTCCTATTTTTATTTCTTGAAATTCGGTGTTAAACCGGTCATAAAAAAACTAAATAAAGGGAATTAAGAGGAAACATATGTCAGAAGTTTATCCATTCAGTCATAAAGGCTGCACATCAGATAAAAATGTATGGAACAGATCTGGAAAACGCGGACAGCGTGCCTACGAACTTGCAGAGTTGGGTTTGCCTGTCGTTCCAGGATTTATCATTGATGCTTTGGCTTCTTTAAAGCTGGAAAGTCTTGATGTAAAAGATCTTGTTGCAAAAGGTCTGAAAGAGCTGGAAGAAGAAATCGGCAGAAAGTACGGCGATCCTTCCAATCCGCTTCTTGTGAAGGTTGTCTGCAGTTCCAACCTGAGTCTTCCTTTTTATCCGACTGTTTTTAATATCGGCCTTTCTCCAGTAACAATTCCTGGTTTTGCAACGATGATTGGAGAAATGGCTGCCTGGTTTGAATATTGTTATCTGATCCGTACGGCCGGTGCAAAACTCTATGACATTGAAACGGAAAAATTTGATGAAATTGAAAAAAAACATCCGCATACTGCAGAAGGAAAAAAAGCATGTGCTTTTGAAATGCTCGATCTTTTAGGAAAAGATAAACTTCCTGATGATCCTATGGAACAGCTTATTTCAATCTGTAAAGTGGCTGCAAAAAAATATTTTGATCCTGATCTTGACGAAGATGATAACATAGCTCTTCTGATTCAGGGAATGGTATTTGGGAATCTCGGTGAAGATTCCTGTGTGGGCATGTATTATACAAGAGATATCGTTTCCGGCGATGACAGACTGCAGGGAAGTTTTCTGTTGAACAGCTATACTCTTGATAAAGAAGGCGAAGATATTTCAAAGCTGGATCCAAATTATCTGACGCAGCTTCAGGCTGCCGGTAAAAATCTTCAAAAGCATTTCAAGGATATTCGTGAAATTAAATTTATTGTTGAAAAGAAAAAACTCTGGATTATCAATCAGACCGATGTGGATAATAAATCCACACAGGCCTATATCCGAACCATTCTTGATCTTATGAAGGAAGGGGTGGTTGAGGATAAATGGGTCGTTGAACAGATTCCCCCCGGACAGCTTGCAACTCTGCTTCATCCGATTGTCGATCCCGAATCATTGCAGGGGTTTAAAACAGTGACAGCCGGCCTGGGCGGAGCTCCCGGCGCAGCGGTTGGGCGCGTGTATTTTTCTGCAGACCGCGTGATGGAGGCTCATCGTGAAGCTCTTCTTCGTGGCGAAGATACAAGGCTGATCTTATGCGTAACCTCATCCTATGCTGAAGACGTCAAGGCCATTGAAGTGGGCCAGGGCGTGATTTCTATTGAGGGCGGATATTCATCTCATGCTCCTGTAGTTGCACGATCGCTTGGTAAGGTAAGTGTTCTTGACCAGAGAATTAAAATGGGAGACAATTACTTTGAGCTGGAAGGCGTTCGTGTTAATGAAGGCGATTATGTTACGCTTGATGTTCCCGTTTATAAGGCTCCCACAATTACACTGGGAGAGGCAAAATTAATCAATCCCGATATCAATTCAAATGGATTGGTTGATTTTATCTCGGTCATAAAACGGTTTATTAAAGATGAGTTTCAGGTACGTGCCAATGCCGATCTAGGACGTGATGCAAAGGTGGCCAGAACCATGGGCGCGTATGGAATTGGTCTTTGCCGCACCGAGCATATGTTCTTTCAGGATGACCGTATTATGCGCTTCCGTGAAATGATTCTTGCAAAAGATACAGAAGAGCGTCAAAAGGCACTCGATGATCTTCGTCCTACACAGAAAGGTGATTTCTATGATCTTTTCAAAATTATGGCTCCTCTTCCTGTAACCATCCGGCTTCTGGATGCGCCTCTTCATGAATTTCTTCCGAAAAATGACGAAGTGCTGGGTTCCTACTATAAATATCTAAATGAAAAAGGAGTTACTCCGGATAAAAGTGAAATTGAAGAAAAAATTGAACGTCTCCACGAATTTAATCCCATGCTGGGGCATCGTGGATGCCGTGTTGCCATTACCTATCCTGAAATTTATGAAATGCAGGTAAGGGCAATTTTTGAAGCTGCTGCCCAGCTGGATAAAGAGGGCGTAAAGGTTATTCCGGAGATTATGATTCCTATCGTTATGACACCGATGGAATTGAGCTTCATTCGTAACGGTAAGAAAATTGAAGGAAAATATATCAAGGGAATCCGCGATGTTGCTAAAGAAGTTATGCAGAGTTCAGGTGTTGATCTTAAATATAAGGTAGGCACTATGATTGAACTCCCAGCAGCAGCACTTCTTGCTGATGAAATTGCACGTTATGCTGAATTTTTCAGTTTTGGAACCAATGACCTGACTCAGACCACAAATGGCCTTAGCCGGGACGATGCAAATTCATTTTTTCCTGCCTATACAGAGTTTGACCTTCTTGCAGATAATCCGTTCCAGGTTCTTGGAGAACCTGTTAAAGAATTGATCCGACTCAGCGCTACTCGCGGACGCCTGACCCGACCGGATATGAAACTCGGCCTCTGTGGTGAGCATGGAGCAGACCCAACCAATACAGAATTCTTGATGGATGCAGGACTGCAATATGTTTCCTGTTCTTCCTACAGTGTTCCGATTGCTCTTCTTGCTGTAGCTCAGCAGAATATCAAAAAAGGAATTGTGTAAAAAAGAATCCATACAGAAAATTTCTTGATGGAAAGCCCCGCATTCATTATGTTTGCGGGGCTTTTTTATGGAATTTATCAATTCAGAAAAATCAGGTTTGAAAATCAGCAGGATCATTTACGGAGGATGGGCAATCGGCGGCTGGTATTGGGGAGCTTACGATGACCCAATGGCTGTCCGATCGATCGATGCAGCTCTGGATGCAGGAATACAGACATTTGATACTGCGCCAGTCTACGGAATGGGACACAGCGAATGTATCATTGGAAAGGCTTTAAAAGGAAAATCTGATGCAGTCATTGCAACAAAGTGCGGACTTCGCTATGATCAGATAGGAGAGGAGGGAGTTCATTTTTTTGATATTGATGAATATTCTCCTACGGTTCAAGTGTTTCGCAATTTACACCATGACTCCCTTCTTTATGAATGCGAACAGAGCCTGCGCCGTCTGAAAAGAGATTGGATTGATATTTATCAGATTCACTGGCCTGACCGATCTGCAGACGAGGAAGAGACGGCAGAAGCTCTGAACCGTCTTTACCAGGAGGGTAAAATCCGTTCTGCAGGAGTCTGCAATCATACTGTTGAAAAACTGATTCGGCTTGAAAAATATCTGTCAGTTCCTCTGGCTTTCGATCAGGAAAAGCTCAGTTTGCTGCATCAAAAATCGCTGGAAGGAAATATCCCCTATGTAAAAAAAAATAAAATAACCTTTTTTGCATATGGGACGATGGCGCAGGGACTTCTTTCTGATAAGATGGGGCCGGAAAGAAAATTTGCTTTAAATGACTATAGAAATAAAAGCGATCTTCATACAGTGGATTACAGAAAGTCTGTTGCAGAAGCGTTTGAAAAAATGAAAGATCTTTGTGAGAGATACAGCTGCACATATGCGAATCTTGCTACTGCCTGGGCTCTTTATGCTTCGGGAAAGAATTCCTGCGCGATTACCGGAATCCGAAATGAGAATCAGGCTCTGGAAAATTCCAGAGCCTGTAGCATCCAGTTAAACGGGAATGAAGCTGAAGCTTTAACCGAGACATTTTCCTCAATCCATTACCGAGGAAAGTGGTGATTTTTACTGTAAAAGCCTCATAATCATCTGCGATTTTCCGTTTGCCTGGGCAAGCATTGCCATGGAGCTTTGCGTAAGAATCTGATATTTTGTAAATTTAATCATTTCTTCCGCCATATCCGTATCACGGATACGAGATTCAGCAGCCTGAGTATTTTCATATGCGTTAAAAAGCCCTCGTGCAGCATACTCAAGACGGTTCTGGTATGCACCAAGATCTGCTCTCTGCTTTGTAATCCTTCTCAAAGCTTCATCCGCAAGCCCGATGGTTGAGTTTGCTTTTGTAGGCGAACTGATGGAAATGAATGTAAGCGTCATTGGATTTCTGAGTCCGAGAGAAGAAGATGTCATTGTATTGACATAGATTCGTTCTCGCTGATGCTGATTCGGTCCCATATGAAACCACATAGAAGCGGTTGGATTGAACCGTGTAAACGCTCCCGTTAAAAGCTTCATCCTGTTGAATTCTGCCTGAGAAGAAATTCTGTCAATTTCATCTACGAGTGCGGAAATCTCAACCTGGATTAACTGTCTGTCCAGTGATGAATAGATACCGTTGGAAGATTGAATTGCAAGCACCCTGATGCGCTGTACAATATTTGCAAGTTCGGATAAATAACCCTCCGTGGTTTGAGCGAAGGAAATTCCGTCCTCCGTATTCTGTTCTGCTCTGCGGAGACCCTGGATCTGCGTTCTCATGGTTTCTGATACTGCAAGTCCGGCTGCATCATCGCCGGCTCTGTTGATCCGCATGCCGCTTGAGAGTTTTTCGATACCTTTTGTAAGGTCCCAATCGTGAAATTTTTCTACTCTATGTGCGAAAATCGCACTCATGTTGTGATTAATGATCATCCCCGTTCCTCCGTGATCGTGATTCTCAGTTAAATTTTGTTAAAGCATTTAAACATGCTACAGGTTGTTTATCGGAGGAAGTGAATATTTTTAGTATTTTTTTTCTGAAGTGAAAGTTTTTTTATTTTTTTAAGATCTCATTATTTAAGAAGGAAGTGATTATTAAAATAATGCTGCAAGAAACCGCTTGTGAAAAATTAATAAAAACGATAATTGTTTATTGGACAGGCTGTT
>JAOUOA010000536.1 GCA_029880625.1 Spirochaetia bacterium | reverse complement strand
ATTTCCCACTTTGATAGCAACCCATTTCACATTCTTCTTTCTCGGACATTGGGCTATAGCATTCGCCGATACATGTGGATCGATTGCTGACCGTTACTTCAATTTTAACGCCGTCGTCTGTCTTCTTCCATTTAAATGGATGACTTGCTCCATCCATTGTCCCCCTCCCTTCTGTTATTGTGTTTATAACACCGGTATGATCTGTTTTAAAATGAAAATTTTCATTATACCATGACGAATCTAAAATATTCACATAAAACTCAGGCGTTTTTTCAAGCTCATCCAGACTCAGGCAATTTACATCCCTGACCTCTCCTAAATACGCATCGAATACCCAGCCAGGCGAAACTGCAGGTTTTTTGCCGGGGTTTTCTGTAACAATGGAAACATAGGCCCAACGTCCCTTCACTCCGCCGATTTCAATGATTTCATCCTGTTTTTTTTCTATTTTAACCACGGTTCCATAGGGAATGGTAATAATTTTCTCTGCATCCTGTGACGGCTCTTTTCTTAGGTTGAGGCCTGCCTTTGCCGTCACCATTTGCAGGCCGCCGACATCTCCTGATGAATCCTTGTCGCAAAAGACAAGAAAAAATATAAGCAATAGGGTAAATATGAGGTTCAGTCGGAACATATGGATTTTCATGATGTGTCAGATTAAGAAATCTCTTTGATCATTCAATAATTTTTCATTCTGGCTGCGCCTCTGAGTTTTATTTCACTTCACATTCGTAATCGCTCTTCCCTGGGGATATTCCACGCTGTAGCGGACCTGAATTTCCAATTTTTCTTCTGGATTGAGTGTTTTTTTCCAGAAAAGGATGTGATTTTTTTGAGACTTATAAGGCTCGGGTCTGATTTTAACAGTTTCAACTTTGATGTCGGCGCTGTGTGAAACAGGATACTGATCAATTATGATAACCGGCATCGCTGTTTTTTTCAGATTCTGGACTTGAATTGTGTATTCAAAATTTTGTTTGATGCTTCCTTTTAAAAGCCCGGATTTTCCGATGTCAATTTCAATGATATTTCGTTCTACACGAATGCCGTCGTCCGCGCCGAGAAAGATTTCAAATGCTTCGCCGGGTGCGCTAAGAGGAAAATCACCTGTTCCGATAAAATCATTGTCCAGAAAAATTTTTACTTTTCCCGGTAGAAAAATATTCTCTGAATTATTTTTTACTTCAGCTCGAAGAAAGGCTGTTAATTCCTGACGGGGAACAGCGATTGCATCAAATGATCCCTTGAATGGATTGATGCTGATTGTCTGTCTGTGGGGTTCGCCGTCCGAGGGAATGTCTGCCGGTGTTTTAATGGTATAGGTAGCAGAAACGCCGCCCGAATCCACAGATGCATTTAATATCTCCCCGGCAGCTTCGAAAGGGTCCGGCGCCTCAAGACTGTCTGAAAAATCATTTGATAGTTCATCAAAATCTTCCGAGCGGCGGCTGGCATCGGGTTCACCTGCTTCTTTTTGAAAAAATGGATCTGGAGCGCCGACCTGCAGAGGAACAGGGCGGGAAACCTGTGTCCGGTAAAAATCTACATAAAGCGGGTCCAGATATTCAGGAGCTGCAGTCATTCCAGGCCGTGCTGTAGACAATTTCAGTTTCACACTGTTCCAGTCTTCGCCTGTATTCTGCTGCACCATCCCGAGGCAGCTCAGTTCAATTTCAGATGTCTGATAATTGACTCTTGCATCGTAAACCGGATACCAGAACGCTCCCCCGATCACATATTGAATTTTAACTTTGTATAAACCTTCCTGGTTGACTTCCAGGGAAACAAAAACAGATTTTTCTTCTGTCATAAACGGACGTCTGTGGTTATCCAGAAGATTGCTGTTGTATTTCAGGTCTTTGTTAAGTTTTTTTAATTCTTTTTTCAATTTGCGAATTTCTTCGTCCAGACTTTCCGCACGAGGAAAAATAAAGGCAGCAGAAGATTCAATATTTTTAATGTCAAAATTCCCTTTTTTAGCGGCAAGCGGAAGATAGGATTCGCACTGTTTTGCCGTATTCATAAAGTAATCTTTTTGCTGTTCTTTCAAATGAATTTTTGATTGCAGTTCTTCAAGCTGTTCTTTAAGGGCTTCAATTTTTTCTTCCAGTTCATGATAAGAAATATCCGGAGTCGTTTTATGCTTTATGTTTTTTGTGCCGGAACCTGTTATTTTTAATTGAGATGGTCCTGCTGCAGAAGCCCGGATCGAATCTTCATCTATATTTGAAGGAATAAGAAATAAGATTTTGTAATCACCTGATTTCAGTGAGATTTCAGCTTCCCGCGTAATTAAAGCGCGGTCATGATAAACCGTAACATCTGTAATTTTGTTTTCTGATTGTAATTCTTCCATGAAATAAAACAATAAAAAAAGGAATCTGTACGTCATTTCATAATTTCTGCCTTTCATAAAATATTCATTCCGGTGCCGGAATAAATATTTTTCTTGAAAAAAGATTTGTTAGATGATATGATTTTCAGATAAATCCATAAACTGAATTTCGGTGGAGGCTCAATATGCATAGAAGAAAACAAGCATTTTTTCTTGTCTTTGCTTCAGGACTCCTTCAGGGAATAGCCGGTTTCTTATTATTATTTTCAGGGATGTCCTGCGGCGGAGATATGTTGACGGAAAGTTCCCGAACAGCAGAATGCGGAGAAGATCTTCTTGGCGCCCTTCA
>JAOUOA010000537.1 GCA_029880625.1 Spirochaetia bacterium | reverse complement strand
AAATATATAAAATATAAAAAAAATAATTTAAACCGTAAAGCACATACGCTCCAATTCAGGATTTTATTCCTGGAAAAATTCAAACAGTTTCTGAGTGAACAGAGATCTTTCAATTCGTGCGGAATTCAGCTGTAAAATATTTTTATAGCAAGATCGAGAAGTCTGTATTTCAGCCTGCTATAAGGGTACCACCAGATTTCTGAGGGCAACCCTAAACGGTCTTTGAGAATGGATTTTTGCCTTGTATAATGCAGAAGACCTTCTCTTGCATGACTTTTCCCGCTTCCGCTTTTTTTCAATCCGCCCAGAGGAAGATCGGGTACAAGATAAAACAGAAGGGCTTCATTGACGGCGATATTTCCTGCTTCCAGCTTTTCACAGATTCTGGAGGCTTTTTTTCTGCTTTTTGTCCATACAGAGGCTCCCAGTCCATGGTCGCTCTGATTTGCCAGACGAAGCGCTTCTTCTTCTCCGCTGAAACGCTGGAGAACGACGGAAGGGCCGAAGGTTTCTTCTCTGAGAACCAGCATGCGATGATTTGCATTTTCAATAACGGCAGGCGAAACATGCAGTCCTGATTTGTTTTTAATTTTTTCTCCGCCTGTTATGAAAGCACCTTTTTTTCTTGCATCATTTAAATGCTGGAAAAATTTATTGTACTGCATTTTATTTGCAATGCATCCCATGTCAATGTCTTCGTCAGGATTTCCCACGCGGATGTTTTTTGCTCTTTCCTTAATTGCCGCGCTGAAACTTTCGTATATGGAATTTTCAATTAAGATTCTTTCAATCGAGACGCAGCTATGACCTGAGTTGTGAAAAGCCATCGTGGAAGCATTGAGAGCCCGGCTCAGATCTGCATCCTGAAATACAATCATGGGATCGTTGCCGCCCAGTTCAAGAATGCAGGGCTTAAAAAGTTCAGCGCACCGTTTTGCAATTTTCATTCCGTTTTCTGTAGACCCTATAAACGAAATGAGGTCTGTTTCGCTTTCTATCAGAGCTTTTCCTGTAGAGCCGTCGCCGGTAATGACAGAAAAGACGTATTCCGGGATTCCTGCATGTGTTGCCAGCTCTTTTAAATACAAAGCAGTTCGGTTTGTAAAATCAGAAGGCTTCAGAACTGCAGCATTGCCTGCCATAAGAGCCTGAATGACCGGTTCCATGGAGAGAATCAGAGGATAGTTCCATGCTGTTATTGCGCCGACCACTCCGTAGGGAGAATACATGACAGATGCCTTCTTCCAGAAAAAAAGTCCGCTGGATCTTTTTTGAGGCGAAAGAATTTTTGGGCCTTTTCGTGAAAGGTAGCTTAAATGACCGACCAGATCCAGAACTTCAATTAAGGCGTCGATTTTTGCTTTGCCGGTTTCTTCTGTGATGATGCGGATGATTTCATTTCTGTTTGCTGCAATTTTTTTACGGAAGACTTTTAGAAGAGCTGCTCTTTTTTTAAGAGGAAGTTCGGCCCATCCCTGTTGTGCTCTGCGCGCATTTTGCACGGCTTCTGTGACATCACTTGCCAGAGTAATCGGGAATTCGCCGATTTTTTTATAATTTGCAGGATTGATTTGAATGATGTTTTTTTGCGTTTTCTTTCTTTTTTTTGTAGATGCATTCATATAAAATATTGTCCGTTTTGTTTCGCTCTCTATCAAGATACTCTGCTTTAATGAAAAATCAATCCATTTTCATACATTCTTCAATCTGAAAAATAATTTCTGGTAAAAAATTCCGGAAATTATTCTTGATTTTTTTAAGAGATCATTTAAAATCAAGAAAGCAGTTTTCAATTTAGTGCAAAAGGACTGTTTTTCTGCTTATATATATCAAACATAAATCATTATAAATCAAATTTTGAGGGAAGCTTATGTTAAAACGGATTCTATACAGTCTGATTGTTTTTGTTCTTTTTCTAAATTTTTCCCTGCTGGCAGAAGAACCGGAAAAAGATGAAGAACCAGAAAAACTGTCACATGAGTCTTCTGCTGAACCCGGGTTTGTAAAAGGAGCTTTCTATTTTTCAATCTGGCTTGGAGCAAGTCTTGCTCCTCCTGACGGTTCATTTATTCGGCATGAAAAGCTCTATGATGAGACGCGGAATCTGGAAATCCTTCAGGGACAACTGGGTTACATTCAGCCTTTTGAATCCTGGGTTGCCGTTCCAAGTAAAAATTCTTATACTTCCGGCGGCGTTTTCGGCTTCAGTTTTGATTATGCGTTAAGCCGTTTTATCGGAACCGGATTCTCATTTTTTTCAACGAATGTCTGGGCGGAAAGACATAATACCTTTCGTGATCCAAGAGATGGACGGCTGTACCTCATTCCATTTGAACTCGATGATGACTACCAATTAGGCCTTTCAGCTCTTTCTTTAGATTTGGGGCTTCATATTCTTCCATCAAAGGCTGTCGATCCCTTTATCAAATTTCACGGCGGGCCTGCATTTGCATCCGGGCGCGCACATCAAACTTTCACAAAAGATTTTTATAAGTATAATGAAAGAATCCATAACGGCAGAGGATTTGTCTACGGGGCAAGTCTTGGCTGTAATTTTTATTTTGATCAAAGGGCTGCAATTCAAGCAGAAGTTAAATATCTGAGATATGATTTTCATGCGGATGAATTATCAAACAGAACTTTTTATAATACATTTCTTTCCATTGGATTTTTAGTAAAAGGCC
>JAOUOA010000535.1 GCA_029880625.1 Spirochaetia bacterium | reverse complement strand
AGAAAAAAGGACACATCGGAACGCTTCTTAAATGAAGATTACCGGTCCGGCAGTCAATTGATCGGTTCAGGGGTAGTTGAGCATGCAGCTCAGACCGGCTTTTTGTAATTTCTTACGGTTTGGATCATGGTTTCAACGCATTCAATGGGAGCTTCAGGATGGATTCCATGTCCGAGATTGAAAACATATCCTTTTCGATTTGAAAATTCATCAAGAATTCTTGTTGTTTCCTGTTTCACTCTGTCTTTCGTGCCGTAAAGAACGAGAGGATCCATATTTCCCTGAAGAGCAATATCGCCGGAAATGAATCTTTTTGCTTCATCGAGGGAAACCCTCCAGTCCAGACTGATGACATCCGGACGCTGTGACGACATTTGATCGAGCAGATGCGCTCCGTTTCCGACAAAAAGAATCACCGGCTTTTCAGATATCTCTGAATTCTGTTTCAGTCCATCGATAATTTTTTTTGTATAGGGAAGCGAAAATTCCGCATAATCAGATGGAGAAAGAATTCCTCCCCAGCTGTCAAAGATCTGAACCGCATCAGCTCCGGATTGAAGCTGCATGGTTAAATAATCAATTGTCATTGAAGCCAGGCGATCTGAAAGTTTATGAAAAAGATTTGTATGTGAATACATAAACTTTTTTGTTTTATCAAATTTCTTTGATGTTCCGCCTTCGATTAAATAACTGGCAAGAGTGAAGGGAGCTCCGGCAAAACCGAGAAGCCCCGGTCTTGTAATGTTTTTTACATCCTCTTTAGATAGAAAATGATTTTGCGGTTCAGGAGGAGCCGATGAAGTCAGTTTTCCGATAAGGGTTTGAAGAATTTCTTTAACAAACGGCGTATCTCGATTCGGGTCAAAGCTGTCCAGAATTGTCAGATCGCTTTCAGATGAAATTGTTTTGGAAAGGATCGGTCCTCGTTTTTCTTCAAAATGGAGAGGGACTCCCGCTCCTGAAAGAGGAGTGAGGATATCGGAAAACATGATGATGGCATCAAGTCCGAAACGAATATAGGGCTGAATACTAACTTCACAGGCAAGATCTACATTCATGGTAAGATCCATAAAACTGAGTCCGCTTCTAATTTGATTGTATTCAGGAAGATATCTTCCTGCCTGACGCATGAACCATACGGGAATGCGGTCTGTCGGCTGCCCTTGAAAGGCTTTTAAGATCAGCGGAATTTGTAAGTTTGTAGTCTGCATAATATTCTTCTGAAAATCAGTTCAATCTTCTGTTCCTGAATCTGTGGTCAAGGATATAAACATTTGCATATCCTTAAAGATAAAGCTATTCTTTTTAACCATGGAGGATGAATCAAAGATCACTTTTAAGATTCATCAGCCAGTTCATAGCCGGTTCCGTGACGGGTAATAAAATAAACAGGATTTCTGGGATCGTTTTCAAAAATTTTTCTGAATTTCACGATATAGTTATCGATGGTCCTGTTTGTAGGGAATTCAGCTGTGCCCCAGACTTCGTCAAGAATCATATCTCTTGAGACGGGTTTCCCCCGGTTTTCAATCAGAAGCGAGAGGATTTTATTTTCTCTTTCATTGAATCTGTAGGTTTTTCCGCTTTTTTCATGGACAGCCATTGCGTTGGAAAGATCTACCCGGCATGGACCGATTTTCAGGGGATCGGTTTCCTGTGAGGGCTTTTTCAGTCTCGCTTTAACACGGACAAGAAGTTCTTCCAGATCAAAGGGCTTTGTCAGATAATCATCTGCCCCGGCTTCAAATCCTGCAAGTTTATCTTCAAGGCTGTTTTTTGCCGTCAGGAAGATTACCGGGAAATGGATGTCGTTTTTCCGCAGCTGGCTGCACAGAGAAAGACCGTCAAGTTTTCCCGGCGTCATAATATCGAAAATTCCAAGAGAAAAATCGGCATCATGTTTCAGATGCTCCCATGCTGAATCTGCTGTTTCAAAATCCAGAACCTGATAGGATTCTTCCTGAAGATTAAAGCGGATTACGCGACGAAGACTGGATTCGTCTTCGATCAGGATGATTTTCAGATCAGGCCCGGGCAAGCGGAAGCCTCACTTCAAACTTTGTTCCGGGTTCTTCATTCGAAGAAAATGCCTGGATCAATCCGTCGCATGATAAAATAATTTCTTTTACAATATAAAGCCCCATCCCTGTTCCGCGAATTGGAGCCGATTTTTTTTCAAGTCTGTAGAGCGGCTTAAAAATATTTTGAAGTTCATCTTCGGGAATGCCCGGCCCGTTATCGGAAATGGTCAGAATGCAGAATTCCGGCCTGGCTCCGTCAATTCTTAAATCCAGAAATATTTCCGGTCTTTCGCCGGAATACTGAATGGCATTGCTGATGATGTTGCTCAAAACCTTGTAAAGAAGATCTCTTGATATATGAAGATTCATAGATTCGGGAATGTTCTTTTGTATGGAGACATGATGGTTCTTAAAATAAATGACATGTTCAGTGAGATATTTTTGGATGACCTTTACCGAATCGCATTCTTCCAGAACAGAAAAACTGTGCCCTCTGTGTTTCCCTTTATTGCGTAGAATTTCTCCTCCCATCAGAAGATTGTTTACCTGTTCTTCAAGGCGTTTGACCCCTTCAATTCCTTCCTGGAGCATTTCTTTTTTTTCTTCTTCCCTGAGTCCCGGATGCTTCAGCATGGTCTGGAGATTTAAAAGAATTGTGGAAAGGGGAG
>JAOUOA010000055.1 GCA_029880625.1 Spirochaetia bacterium | reverse complement strand
GAATTCAGCGGCCGGCCTGCTGACGGAAAATGAAATCATACAGCTATTCTGCTCAGATGATAAATTTATATTCGTTAGAAAATAAATTTTCAATTCATGATTTCACTCAGAATGCAGGTTCTTTTCCTTTTTCATCTTCTGCAGTAGAGAATCCCTCCTGCAGAAGATGAAGAAAATCATGACATGAATTGTTCAATTTTCTCAGGAGTTACAGGATATCCAAAAAAATATCCCTGGTACAATCTGCACCCTGCATTCTGGAGAAATTCTTTTTGTGAAAAATTTTCAACTCCTTCTGCAATTACTGACAAATTCATGGTTTCTGCAAGTGTAATAATGGCTCTGATAATTGCATCATCGTTGCTGTCTGTCAGGATATCTTTTACAAACGATTTATCAATTTTAATCTGATCCAGAGGCAGGTGTTTCATATGCGAAAGGGATGAGTAACCGGTTCCGAAATCATCCAGAGAAAAACCGATTCCATGTTCTCTCAAAAACGACATTTTCTCAATTACGTTTTCATAATTTTCCATAAAGATACTTTCGGTAATCTCCAATTTAATTTTTTCAGGATCGGCTCCCGTTTTTCGAATAATATCCAGAAAATTTGATGAGAAATCTTTATGAGTGAACTGCTTCAGGCTTACATTAACAGAAATGGTTACATGAGAAAGTTCAGGGTTTTGCGACCAGATTACCTGCTGCCTGCAGGTTTCTTCAAGAACATATGCTCCTATAGGGATGATCAGCCCTGTATCTTCGGCAAGCGGAATGAAATCGTTCGGAGATACCAGTCCTCTCACTCTATCCTCCCAGCGAATCAGCGCTTCAACTCCGACAATTTTTCCTTTATGGTCCACCTGCGGCTGATATAATATTTTAAAATCCCTGTTTGAAAGGCTGCGGTGAAGATCTGACTCCAGAGAAATTCTTTCATTTATATGAACCTGCATATTTCGATCAAAAAAGCAGATTGAATTTTTTCCCGTATCTTTCGCCTGATGCATGGCCAGATCAGCCTGTTTCAGCAGTTCATCAGGCGTTTCATTTGTGCCTGAAAAGAGCGTTATGCCGATACTGCTTGTACAGTGATGCGTGCAGCTGGAAAGCTGATAGGGCTCATTCAAGACAGACAGTATTTTTTCCGCCACGATGCGTGCCTGCCCTGCCGATTCTTCTTTCGATTCGCTCAGATCTTCCAGCATCACAACAAATTCATCGTTCCCGAAACGGGAAACAGAATCCCCTTCCCTGACGGAAACATTCAAGCGCTGTGCCACCGCAAGCAAAAGCTCATCACCAAGACTGTGTCCGAGAGAATCATTCAGTTTTTTAAAATTATCAATATCGATAAAAAGAAGAGAACCCATTTTTTGATTCCTCGCGCTTGAAGCAAGAGCATGATGGATTCTGTCTCCGAGAAGTCTCCTGTTGGGAAGATGCGTAAGGGAATCATAGTAAGCCAGATACTTGAGATCATCTTCTGCTTTCAAACGTTCCGTAATATCCTGGAAGGCAACAACCACGCCTATAAGAGTTGCATCATCCCATATGGGCGCGCTTGTATAGCTTACAGGAAAACTGCTGCTGTCGCTTCGATAAAATACATCTTCAGGCACATTATGTATGGCATGATTCTTTTTTGTAATAAAAATAATGCATTCTTCCTCTCTACACTCGCTTCCGTCTTTTTTAAATTTATGAATTATGGAATGGATAGGCTTTCCTGAAATTTCTTCCTTCGTCAACTTCAGAATTTGCAGTGCGGCATTATTGATAAAGATGGTTTTTCCCTCAAGATCAATTCCAAAAATCCCTTCCGCTGCAGAACACAGAATCATTTCATTCATCCGGTTCATTTTGCGAAGTTCTGATAAAGCCTGTTCCTTGGACTCAATATTTTGTTTCAAACGAAATATATTTTCATACTGATAAATTTTTAAAATAAATCCTATGGCAATTGTAGCGCTTACTGCAGAAACAGCGCGAAAAAGCTGAACCGGAACTTGAATGAATTGATAAAATTCATCCTGATTGACAAGGGAAGCGGGAAACCATTCTGTTTTGGATACAATCAGTCCGCCTAATATGCTATAGAAGAAAAAAGATATGCCAGCAGTCTGGAAACCCAGCTGAATGAATCTGTTGTTTGAAAAACGCATTTCATTTTTAATAACGTTAAGCCAGTAATAACGAAAAGCAAATCCTGTTAACAGTGCTCCTGGAAAACCTGTAAAATATCGCGCCGCAACAGAAAGATTCAAAAGGAAGCTGTCTGTAACAAAAACTGTTGCCGCAATCATTCCTGCAAGAGGAATATAGGTTAGATAATGGAACAAAAGGCTTAAAATTTTATTATCACTGCTGCCAGGAATTGCAATAAGAATGAATCTTCTTCCAAACTCAAGCAGAAAGAGATAGGAAATCAGCAGCAAAAACGGCTGAATAAAATTTAAAAATGGATTTGTTCCCCGCACAATTTTCCATAAATCTGTCCATTCAAGAATTCCATGGAGGAATGCAAACAATGCAAGAAGCCACAGAATATTTCCCAGTTCTAAATCGCTTTGATGTTCATAACGGATTAAAATCACCAAACCCATTACAAGAAAAGCAAGACCATAAATTAAAAAAATTATTTCCATCCGGGTATATCCTGCACTATCTTCTACTTATTATTAAAAGAATAACGATCATTACAATCGATATTAATTCCATACAGAACCGATCATCGCTCTTCTTACGGTGAAAAATCACTTCATTGCGTTGGGTTTTTCCAAATAGATGTGAGACGATATCCCCTGAAAATACTATTCCCAATTTTTCATGCAATCATTTATTTTCAAATTTTTTTAAACAGCCGCCAGTCCTTACACTGGCAGAATCAAAAAGCAAATAAAAAAAACTGTTCAGATCTCAGGCCTCCCCGCATAAAGACACAGGGGCGCACCGGATCATCGCGCGGCCCGGGAAACCGGGAGTGAGGAAAGTCCGGACACCGAAGGGCGCATGACCGGGTAATTCCCGGGCGCATGTTTCCAAAGATTCATGTGACGGAAAGTGCAGCAGAAAAGATACCGCCCGAAAGGGTAAGGGTGAAATGGCGGGGTAAAAGCCCACCGCGCAGACGGCAACGTCTGCGGCACGGTAAACCCTCATGGGTGCAATCCCGAGTAAGCAGCCGATTGAAGCCGGCCCGGCTGAGGCTGCGGGTGGGGAGCAAAAAACGGCGAAAGTAATTACGCAGTTAAGATAAATGATGGTCCTCGACAGAATCCGGCTTACAGGTGCGCCCCGCCCTGTTTTTTTTCCTGAATCCGTTCCACACGAATGACTCCGTCCACGCCCATCAGGCTTTCAATAATCTCCAGAAGGTGGTCCACATGTTCCACTTCCAGCAGAAACCTTGCCGTCATATTATCTGTGCCGTTGCGGGGAATATCCGCTTCCGCCTTCAAAATATTTGTATAGGTCTTTGTAATTCCGGCCACCATATCCAGATAAAGCCCCTGTCTGTCTCTTGCATAAACTTCGATAGTTACAGGATATTTTTCAGTAAGCCCCTCCCAGCGTACCGATATGATTCTGTCTTTATTGTCATCATCAGAAGGTATATGATGACAGTCGGCCTTATGCACGGTTACGCCGCGGCCCCTTGTTATGAAACCCACAATCCGGTCTCCTGGAACAGGGGAACAGCATCCGGCATAACGGACAGGAATGTCTTTTGCTCCGGCAACTTCAATGGGCACCCGTGTTGGATCGCGGGTTTCTTTACGGCGGATCCGAAGGTCCTTAAAATCTTTCAGATTTTCAATTTTTTTCCCGTCTGCGGGAGCAGGATGCGATTGAGTATCGGACGCCGATGCAGCTTTGATTTCATCTTCTTCTAAAGAACGGAAATACTGGCGGAGCTTCTGACGTGCCTTGGAAGACTTCAAGTACCTCAGCCAGTTTGCAGAAGGATTGGGACTTTTATCTGTTGTCACTTCAACTCGATCGCCGCTCTTTAATTCTGTCCGAAGAGGAACCATTCTGTCGTTTACTTTTGCGCCTCTGCAGCAGAGGCCGACCTGGGTATGAATGCGAAAGGCAAAATCCAGAACTGTAGCTCCTTCAGGAAGATCGATTACATCGCCTTTCGGTGAAAATACATAAACTTCATTGGGAGTAAGTTCATCATGCAGGCCCTGAATGAATTCGCCTGTATCCTCGGAAGGGTCCACCATCTTGGAGAGGCGTTTCAGCCATTTCATCCGTTCAACGTCCGGGGGCGCCGAAGATACTTCGCTCTTGTAAATCCAGTGAGCGGCAATTCCATGATCGGCTGTTTCATCCATATCATGGGTTCGGATTTGAATTTCCAGGGGCTTGCCGTCTGGAGCCACAATTGTCGTATGAAGGCTCTGGTATCCGTTGGATTTCGGCGTTGCAATGTAATCTTTGAAACGGCCCGGGATGGGCGGCCAGAGAGTATGCACAATTCCCAGCGCGCCGTAAGTATCTTTCATATCGTCTACAAGAATCCGGATTCCGCGAAGATCATAGATTTCAGAAAGCTTTTTATCGTTGATTTCCATTTTCTGATAAATGGAATAAATATGCTTTGCTCTTGCTTTTACATCTGCTTTAATATTGATTTCCAGAAGTCTCTGCTGAATAATCTTTTTTACTTTATTTAAAAATGATTCGAGATCGCTGCGTGACTGCTTCAGGCTGTCTGATATGGTTTTGTATTCTTCCGGCATGATGCTTTCAAATGCCAGATCTTCCAGTTCTGATTTGATGCGGAACATCCCCAGACGCCCTGCAATGGGCGCATAGATATTGAGAACTTCCCTTGCAATCCTTTCAACTTTTTCAGGCTTCTGGTATTTCAAAGTGCGCATATTGTGAAGCTTGTCTGCAAGCTTGATCAATATGACTCTGACATCTTTTGCGGTTGCAAGAAGCATCAGGCGGATATTTTCAGCAGCTTCTTTTTCTTTTAAAACAAAACGGTTTTCCCGGTTCAATGCTGCCGTATCTTTTTTAACTGTCGAAATTTTTGTTACAGCTTTAACCAGTCCGAGGATTTCATCTCCGAAGCTTTCCCTTACGGCAGACTCGCCAAAACGGGTATCTTCCACAACGTCGTGGAGAAGCGCAGCAGCCAGAGTTGTGCTGTCCAGGCTCTGTTCTGCCAGGATCTGAGCAACTGCAAGAGGGTGTGTAATATAGGGCTCTCCGGATAAACGTTTCTGTTCCTTATGTGCTCTGTGAGCAAATTTAAAAGCATTCCTGATCAGTTCCTGGTCAGGTTGTTTCACTTTATCTGAAACAGTCCGGGCCAGGATTCGATAGGAATTTAAGATTGATATTCCAGGAAGCTTATCAAGAAGCATTTAAAGTCACTTTAGAACCTTTATGATTTTATTTCAAGAAAAATGAATTTTTGCTTTCAGCGACGACTTTTCCTGAATATTCAGTTGATTCATGGGTAAAATTAGACTGAAATCACTACAGGAAGCTCTTCAGGAACTGGAAAAACTTGAAAAAACAGAGAAAGTAACCGCTCTCGGGGAATGGAGCTATTCACAAATCCTGAGTCATCTGCGTTTTTTTCTTGAAGGAAGCATGAAAGGCTTCCCGGAAAGTAGATCGTCTTTTATACGAAAAAGCGTCGGACCGAATTTATTAAAAAATATTAAACAAATTGGATACATGCCTTCAGGCTTTCGGAACAGCTTCCTCGATTTGTCCCAAAATTTTTCAGATGCACCGATGGAATTGACGAATTTGAAAAATTCGATTAGAGAATTCATAAACTACAGCGGAAATCTTTCAGAACATCCCATTTACGGCAAACTCAGCCGCGAAGACTGGGATTTAATTCATGCATACCATATAGCAAATCACCTTGGATTTCTTTCCTACGGGAAAAAGATACCAAAGACAAAAAAGATTTCAAAGAAAAAATCGTCTTCTAAAAAGACTTCCCTTCAGACGAAAAAAAAGGCATCTTCAAAAAAGCAGCCCCGGATAAAAAAAACAGCGAAAAAAAAATCTTCGGCAGGAAAGTCCTCAGTAAAAAAATCACCAAAGAAGTCCGCAAAAAAAAAGCGGGTTGATCAAAAAAAATCTTAGAAACTTCCCGAAGGATGCCAGATGAATTCCTCAAGAAACAGAGATTTTCAGAAAAGCATTTCCCATTATTACCTTGAAGCCAGGCGTTTTTATGATTTCTATTTGAGAACCATCTGCAGAAGACTGGTTGTTTTTTCTGGAGTTCTGTCCGTAATCATTCTGGTTTTGGAATACGGCTATTATTACCCGAAAGACTGGAATCCATTACTGAAAACTGCTGCTGTAATTGTCATTTTTTATCTGATTTTATTTGAACTGGTCTCATTTGTTTTTTCTCACCAGGAGAAACTAAAATATTTCAAAAGCCATGCAATTGAAATGATCATCATCGCAGCGGTTCTCGTCCAATGGATCTTTAAAAAAAACATTTTTCATTATCTTTCAGATACGATTCAGGTAAACGACCTGGTTCTTTTTTATCTTTCCATTTCGCAGATGTTTTTTTTAATCTCCAATATCATTCATTTAATTCGAAATGCACAATTTTCTAGTTTTATCAGAATCCGGCCTCCCCTTGTTTTTGTTTTCAGTTTTCTGATCATCGTCTGTGCCGGTTTTTTTCTTCTGTCAATGCCCCGATCCACCCAGCGGGATCTTTCCTGGGTTGACATTCTGTTTACCGCTGTCAGCGCAGTGAGCGTAACCGGACTGACATCTGTATCTGTTCTGGAATCTTTTACAAGGACAGGACAGATGATTCTTCTCGTCCTCATCCAGATCGGAGGCTTGGGCTTGATGACGCTGACATCATTTTTCTCTTTTTATCTTACAGGCCGGCCTTCCGTCTCCAATCAGCTCATCATGAAGGATCTTTTAAGCGAAGATTCAATTGGGAGGGTGAAAAGCCTTGTCGGAAGTATTGCGCTGATGACAGTGATCATTGAAGCTCTGGGAGCTTTGTATCTGTATTTTACCATTTCACCAGAGGCGGTCCCGGACAAGGAAAGAATTTTTTATTCCGTATTTCACAGCATTTCCGCTTTCTGCAATGCGGGATTCACGCTGTACAGCGCGAATTTTCAGAACCTATATGCAGAACGTCTGTATCTTTCCGGAATTCTGTTCCTTGTCATTCTTGGAGGCCTTGGTTTCCCTGTCCTGAGTCAAATTCTGAAAAAAGTTTTTTATCTGCGCAGAAGATCCGTCCGGTTTTCCGCATCAGTAAAAATTGTTATTTTTACAAATCTGCTGCTGTATACAATTGCGGCGGTTTTATACATCCTTCTTGAAAATAAAAATACGCTTACGGAGCTGAGTTTTTTTGATTCTCTTTTTGATTCGTTGTTTTATTCCGTAACCATGCGGACGGCCGGTTTTAATATCCACAGCACCGTTTCCATCGGTCTTCCCATGGCATTTGCATCATTGTTTTTTATGTGGATTGGCGCCTCTCCTGCTTCAACGGGAGGCGGAATTAAAACATCCACATTTTTTATCTCCATGCTCCATGCAGTCAATCAGATTCGAAAAAAAGATACTCTGATGATATTTCAACGAACCATCGCCCAAGAAAGCATTTCCAGAGCTTTTACAACTCTGGTCCTTTCCCTTTTTATTATTTTTTCCGGAATTTTCTTTCTCGTTCTGCTCGAAGATTTTCTTTTAATGGATATCCTTTTTGAAGTGGTTTCTGCATTCGGCACGGTCGGACTTTCACGAGGGATAACAGAATCCCTCGGAACCGTTTCCAAGCTCATTCTCTGCGCAGTCATGCTTGCCGGAAGGATGGGCATCCTGACAGTGCTTGCAGCGCTTGCCCCGGCAGTAAAACCCGTTTCATACAGGTATCCATCAGAATATATTGTCACAGGTTAATGAAATGAAAAAAAAGATTGCAGTCATCGGTCTGGGCGAATTTGGATTCGCACTTGTCAAACAGCTTCATCACGAAGGTCATGAAGTAATTGCCATAGATAAAAATATGGATGTCATTGAGGATGCAGCAGATGTTTCAACAACCGCTGTCTGCCTGGATTCCACAGACGAAAAAGCTATGATTGCTCAGGGACTGGAAGATATGGACTCTGTGATCATTGCATCGGCGGAAAATCTGGAAGTTATTCTTGTAACGTCCGATATCCTGAAAAGAATGGGTGCAAAAGACATCATTGTACGCTACAGGAACGATCTGGACGTGCGGATTTTGAAAATGATGGGAATTGATAGAGTTTTTAATCCAGAAGAAAAAGCCGCATTGAATATGTCGGAAGAATTCAGTCATCGCAGCATACGCATGTCGGCAATCATTTCCGATGAATACAGAATTGCAGAAGTCATCCTGCCGGGAGTGTTTGCAGGAAAAACCCTGCAAAATTCGCGTTTAAAAGAAGATTACCGCCTGAATGTGGTGACCATTCTCCGCAGACAAAAAGGAAATCGAAATCAGGAAAAAATCCTGGGAGTCCCCCTTGCCGAAACCATTCTTGAGGAAAATGACACCCTGATTCTCTTCGGCACCCATAAAGATATAGACAGTTTTCTGGAAATTCTTGAATAAAGAAATTGACAGAAGAATTTTATTCCGGATAGCGTTATCCTGAATAAAAACATAAGGAGAATATTTTGAGTTCAATCCTGTCATTTTTAACAGAAGACCATCGAAACTGTGATCAATCTTTTGCAAAGATGGAAGAAAGCGCATCATCCAGATCGTCAAATCTGCCGGAACTGTACGGCAAATTTCATGAAGAAATGGAACACCATTTCTGCCTGGAAGAAAAGATTCTTTTTCCCGCAATGGTCCAAATTACAGGCTCGGAAGCCGGTCCTATCATGGTAATGAAAATGGAACATGAACAGATGCGGAATCTTTTTGGACGCATGGAAGAATGCGTAAAAACTGATACAGAAGAGTTTCTTTCTCTGTGCGAAACCTTAAACATCATGATCCAGCAGCACAACATTAAAGAAGAACAGATCCTTTACCCGATGGCGCAAAATCTGCTGCAAAACAGCTCTTCGGAAATTCTTGCCAGATTTCAGGAAGGCCTATGCAGGAAGGACTGAGCCTCGACCAGGCGCCGCCGTTTACAGCGCCCCTTCGCTTTTTTTTAACGGCGCCGGTTTTCGGAATTCTTGCAGGAATCGGGCTTCTGATCCGTCCGGAAATTCTCTCATCGCGATGGTACAGCGAAAGCATCGGAACAACGCATCTTTTAACGCTGGGGTTCATTGCCATGTCTGTCGTGGGAGCCATGATGCAGATGCTGCCCGTTCTTGCAGGAAAAACTGTCAAACGGCCTCTTCTGTTTGCAATGATCATCCATATCCTTCTTGTAAGCGGCACGTTTCTGTTTGTTTCATCCTTTTTTTTAAATAACTTTTCGCTTTTTGTAGCAGCATTATCAGCCGTTTTTTCCGCCTTGCTTTATTTTTTTATCTATACAGCATCTCTGATCTTTAAAACCGAACATAGAAATGATACCATTACGGCCATGACCCTTTCGCTGATTTCTCTTTTCATCGTTATCACAAGCGGGCTTTTTCTTGGACTGAACCGGATCGGAAGCCAACTTCCGTTTCAAATCCACAGTCTTGCAGACATTCATATTGCATGGGCTCTTCTGGGATGGGCGGGGATCTTAATTTTCGGCGTCAGCTATCAGGTTTTCCCGATGTTCTACATTGCTCCGCCTCTGGCTTCCATCATAAAACGGACATTCCTGCCGGTTTTTTTTCTGCTTTTAATTTTCTGGAGCGTCCTGACAGGAACAGCCAGCCCGGGAATTCTCTCTGAATCTCTCTTATATCTGACTGCATTTTTAACAGCGACATTTTCAGTTTTTACACTGATTTTATTTTACAGACGAAAAAGGAAAATCAAAGAAAGCGCGCTCCCGTTTTTCCAGTCAGCCTTCGCCTTTCTTATCATATCTGTCCTGTTATTTTTTTTCCATTCCGGAATGACAGGCGCCATTCTCTATCTTTACGGCTTTGCCGTAACCATGATCAACGGAATGATGTACCGCATTATCCCGTTTTTAACTTTTTTTCA
>JAOUOA010000054.1 GCA_029880625.1 Spirochaetia bacterium | reverse complement strand
AAATCCTGAAGATGAGTTGATGACTTCAAATACGCCGACTACGCTCCCTCTTGCCATAATGGGCACAGCAATCATATCTCTGGTTTTTTTCTGCAGAAGGTTGTCTACATTTTGAAAGGCTCTCGGATCAGAAGGGACGTCTTCAATGAGCTCCGCTTTTCCCTTAAGAACCACATCTCCTGCAATCCCTTTCCCGCCGGGGATGCGGATTTCTTTCAGATTGTCTTTATTCTCTCCCGCGATGACATTGAAGAACAGCTCTCCGGTTTCGTGATCCACCAGAAGAAGCGAAGCCCCTTCTGCATTGACAACTACCTTCGCAGTATCTGTAATCGTCTGCAGGACAGAGGAGAGGTCGTTTGCGAGAAGAATTGCTTCGTTGAGTTTTAAAATCTCTTCGTAGTGCTTTAATAAATCGGACCGAAGAGACAGGGTATTGAGAAGCCCCATGAGAGAGTCAATCCATCTGTTGAGGGGAATCCCGCCTGCATGCGAAAGAACCTTTTTCTCATTGTTCTGGTCTAATTTAGTAATTTCTCTGATTGAAGGGAAAGTGAGGCGGAGCAGTTCACGGGCTGATTTTATCAGGGAAAAGTCTTTGGATGAAATCGCTCCGCCCGTTTTATAAAGAAGCAGGGTGTACCCTTCAAATTCTACTGAGTGCGCTGCCTGACCTTCGCATTCTCCGATTTTCATAATCTCTTTGCCGTTTTCTTCAAGAGAAAGTCCCCGGGCTTCGGTATTTCGTTTTAAATGCTCAAGGACACGTCTGGTAAGACGTTCACGAAATGTTTCTTTAACGGCATGCTCAGAAGGAAGGTTCATTATCTTAATAATATCGGCTTTAAGAACCCGGGCTCCCTATGGTAAAAAAGCTGTCTTCTTCTTTTTTTGGTTCTTCAGACCGGACCTTGATTAATACATGTACCTCGGGCCATCTGCCTCCTGCAGGTTCTGCATGAGAAGGATAAACCAGAGAAACATCAAGCTGTGTATCTTCTCTGATTGTGTTAAGGTATATCGGGGCGGTTCGGATCACAATTTTTTTTGCCGGAAGCCTCTGGTAAATCCTGACAGTATGAGGTTCGACCGTAACGCTTTCGAGTTCCATTCCGTCGGGAACTCTTCCAACAAGTTGGGCCTGGATGGGTATATCGAAAAATCCAATCTGAGGTTCCGGTTCCGGCTGAACCATAAAAATTCGTATTAAAAGGGCAAGGGTTAGGGCAGATAGAACTTCAAGAAAAGCAACTTTTCTGCTGCTTTTACTTCTTCTTTTTAAAATATCTCTGTATCCAACCATCCCTTCGAAATGCTTTGTGATGATTCGTTTAAGATTTTCTTTATTGGAAATCGGAATCATATTTCCCTGCTTAAAAAAGGAAACCTGGCCCCGTTCTTCTGAAACAAGCAGGACCAGCGAATCTGTCAGTTCACAGATTCCCATAGCTGCATGATGTCTTGTCCCAAATTCCTCAGATAACTGTCCTGTTTCAGAAATCGGAAGACGAACTCCAAAAGATTCAATTCTGCCGTTGGAAATAATAATGGCGCCGTCATGTCCTGCAGAATGCGGGTCAAAAATGCTTTCAATCAATGCATAGCTGACCTGAGAGCCGCTTTTAATTCCTCCAGAAATGTAGGATTCAATTGAATCTGTCCCCGGCAGAACAATCAGTGCGCCCCATCTGCGGGAAGCCAGATTGAATAGAACATCCGGAAGGATGTCAGCGACATCTCTGCCTGAAATCTCTCCCTTCCTGTAAAGAGAGGCAGTCCTTTCAAAAATTTTTCTAAGTTCGGGCTGAAAGATGACAATCAGAGCGATTAAGATAACAGAACTCAGGTTTGAATAAATCCAGGTTATGCCCCTCAAGTCCAGATAATTTGCCGCCAGAAATACGGCAGATGCAATCAGGGTACCTGTAACTACCTTCATGGAACCGGAAGCACGGAAGGTTCTGTAGAGGATGTAGATTCCTGTTGCTATAATTCCTATATCAAGAAGGCTCTGCCATTCGGGATTTTGTATGAAAAATAAAATTTGATCCAGAAACGATTTCATGTGCACATATAGTTTCAGTATATGGATACAAAATGTCACCTAATTTCTTGCTGAGTGTAAAATATTTTTTGACGCCGGAGGCCTCAATTTTGAACCTTGTTATATTAAAGGTTTCATCTAAATATTATTAAATTCTTCAGGTGAATTATGGAGAAAGGCAGCACTATGGAAAAAGGAAAATTATCCGTTCAAACAGAAAATATACTCCCTCTGATCAAAAAATGGCTTTATTCTGAAAAAGAAATCTTTCTGAGAGAACTGATTTCCAATTCTTTTGATGCTATCAATAAATTAAAAAAGATTACATTGTCAGAAGAAATTCGTGATGCAGAAGACTCTGAATATTCTGTTGAAATTAAAATCGATAAAGATAAAGGCATCCTTTCCATTGAAGATAACGGCCTGGGGATGACTGCTGAAGAAATAAAAAAATTCATTACTCAAATTGCATTTTCAGGCGCGGAAGAGTTTATTAAAAAATACGAAGAAAATGCAGATAAGTCCAAAGCGGGCATCATCGGAAATTTCGGCCTCGGATTTTATTCTTCCTTCATGATTTCAAAAAGAGTGGAAATTGACACTCTCAGCTACCGCCCCGGAGAAACTTCTGCATTCTGGGGATCTGACGGCGGCGAAGATTTTGAAATCAGCGAGGGTTCCAGAACAAAAAGAGGAACCACGATCCGCATGTTTCTGGAAGACGAAGAAAAAGAATTCCTTGATAAAAACAGAATCAGCGGGCTTGTACGCAAATACTGCGATTTCCTTTCCGTACCCATTCGCGTGGATGGAACCCAGGCGAACAAAGAGAAACCTCTCTGGACGCGTAACCCATCAGATATCTTAAAAGAAGAATACATTGCCTTTTACAAGCATCTTTTTCCATATCAGGGGGACCCTCTCTTTTATGTTCATATGAATGTGGACTATCCTTTTCAGCTTCAGGGCATTCTGTATTTTCCGAAACTTGCTTTTGAAATGGATGTAACAAAAAACAATGTGCGGATTTACTGCAAACAGGTTTTCGTAACAGAGGAAGCTCAGGATATTGTTCCGCAGTTTTTAACCATCCTTCAGGGAGTGATTGACCTGCCGGAACTTCCTTTGAATGTTTCTCGTTCCTACATTCAAAATGAGCCTCAGATTAAAAAAATTGCCCAGCACATTGTGAAAAAAGTGGCAGACCGCCTGAATGACGAATTCCGCACGGGGCGAAAAGAATTTGAAAAAATCTGGAATGACATTGCTCCTTTTGTAAAATACGGAATGCTCAACGATGAAAAATTTTATGATCAGGCAAAAGAGTCTTTGGTTTTCCAGGTGGTTACGGATAAAGATGAGGACAGTAAATTTGCAACCCTTGCCGAATACCAGGCTGCCAATAAAGAAAAAACTGATTCAAAAGTATATTATACAACAGATCTTCAAAAACAGGCGGGGCCTCTCCGTTTGATTAAAAATCAGGGGATTGACGTGATCCTTATGAATTCTCTGATTGATACGCATTTTCTTCACTTTATTGAGAATAAAAATCAGGATACAAAGTTTGTCCGTGTAGATGCGGATATTACAGACCGTATTCTTGACAAAGAAGAAGAATCAAAAATTGTAGATGGCGACGATAATACTGCAAAAGAAAGAATCTTTGAAATTTTCCGGAAAGTTCTTCCTGACGAATCCATAAAAATTCAGGTGGAAGCCCTTAAATCTGAAGAAATCCCGGCAATCATTCTTCTTCCGGAAGAAGCTCGAAGATTCAATGACATGACAGCCATCATGCGTCAGGAAAATGTCGGTTTTCTTTCCGAACATATTCTCGTAGTAAATATAAAAAACAGCATCATTAAAAAAATGGCGAAACCTGCTATCGTTTCTGGGGATGAAACGTCCGGACCGACAAAAGAGGAGCGTATTGCCAAACAGATTTATTTCCTTGCCCGTCTCGCCCAGGGCGGAGTTGAACCCAAAGAAATCGATAACTATGTTGCTGCATCTTTTCAGTTCCTGGACAGTTTCAGCTGATTGGGGCTGCCCCCTTTTTAAAAGCATCGGTAAAATATGCTGCTAAAGATGTCTTCGTATCTTACCATTCATTCATTTCTGAATTTTTCAAATAGATTGTATTTTCTTTTGAATGACAATCAGAATGCTCTGACCGAACGGCAGAGGAAGATAATCAAGAATTGAAATATAGGGAATCAGTAAATTCATGATCATTGCGTCAGAAGCGCGAATGGTATCACTTTTCAAAATCTTCATTTTTATGAACCAACCCAGAGCACCCACGGGATTGAAGTATGAAAAGCGGAGCAGCTCTGCATTGCCGGTTTTCAGCATCTCAAGGTTCAGGAACCTTTTTTTATCTTTGCGGCTGTATCTTCGAAAATGACCCAGTTTAGAATCCACTTTTGAATAAAGAATCGGCATGGCCGGAACAAGGGCTACAAAAAATCCGCCTTTTTTCAGAAGCCTCAGTGAATGTTCCACAACGGCGTCGTCATTTTCGATATGCTCGAGAACATTCGAGGAGTAAATGCAGTCGTAGATTTCGAATTTATGATGCTTTAAAATATCTCCGTAGATTCCTTTGATGTTTTTATTTTTAGAAAATCGTTTTTTTAATTTCACAAGATTCAATCCGGACACTTCAAAAAGCTCCAGCTCGTATTTTTCGGAGAGGATTTCAGAAAGCGTACCTGTACCCGCTCCCAATTCAATATTTTTCATCCCCAGATAATCTTCAATTTTTTCACAGAGCCAGGTGTTGTAATTTTTTGCCTCTTCAATTGTTTCCAGAATTTCAGTTCCGCCACCGTTTTCCGCGTAGGCATCGCTATTTGGGAGGGCATTTTCTTTTTTTCGGAAAACATATCTGTCAAAGCCTATAAAATTGATTAGAATAATCATTAACATGCTCATCAATGTAGAAGGGAGCCAGTCAAGACCGGCCAGGGTTAAAATAAAAAAAATAAGATAGCGGATTAAGAAGGAAACAACAGAAACAACATGAAATTTAAGAAGCTTGACAAAGAAATCCTCAATCCCCTCAAGCCATGTGAAAAATTTATGAATAGGAAATGAAATTAAAAATGCTGTTTCAGTCGCGAGAATATTTCCCAGATTTAACATCAATATGCTTTCCGTAAAAATAGAAAAAGAGAAAACAAACTTAGCAATCAGAAGATTCAGAAAAAAAATTATCAGTCCGCTGATGATGTACCTATAATGTTTCCCGGCAAAAAGAAATATAATTTTCTGAAGAAATTTCAATTGTCTTCCTTATAACTCGTCGAGGACCTTTTGAAAATACCGGCGGCTTTCCCCGGATCTTACAGAAAGGATATTGTAATAAAGGATGTACCATATCGCCATGAATCCGTCCTTCATACCAATTTTTTTCCCTTCACTATAAGTCCTTCCGTAATAGGAAATGGGAACTTCGAAAATTCTGATCGGCAGCCTGGAAATCATTGCTGTGATTTCAACCTCCATTCCGAAACCTCTGCTTGAAAGGGGCATATGTTTTATAATGGGTGATCGAAAGGCCTTATAACATGTTTCAATATCCGTCATATTCAGATTTGTCAGCAGATTTGAAAGCGTTGTAAGAAATTTGTTGGCTAAATAATGGTAGTAAAAAAGAACTCTGGATGTTTTTTTTACAAGAAATCTGCTTCCGTAAACTACATCTGCATAACCCGAAATAATGGGCTCAATTACATCTTTGATTTCATCGGGATCGTATTCAAGGTCCGCATCCTGAATAATGATGATCTTTCCCGTAGCATGTGAAAGGGCGGTTTTAATGGCGGCCGTTTTCCCCTGGTTTTTCTTATGTTCGTAAAACTTGATTTTTTTTGATTGAATTGTTTTAATCATTTGAATGCTGGAATCTTCCGAGCAGTCATCCACTACGATGATTTCATCTACATGGTTTAGCGAAATCAGTTTTTTTAATACAGTGCATACAGTTTTTTCTTCATTATAAACCGGAATCAGGACACTGAGTGAATCACTTTTATTCTGCCTTTTCATATGCACTTTTGCCTCCAGAATAAAAAAACATTTTCATTAAGTATTTTAAGAAAGAAATAATGAAGGATGCTCATTTGCCTCGCCCATTGAGGACAGGGAGCTTCCGGTTATAAGCATTTTATGTTTTCTGATCTGCATCATAGTTATCTTGTTCTGTGTCCATAAAAAAAGTAACAGTTTTTTCTGAGCCGCTTTTGAATATTTTAAGAAAATATTTTCGAATTTCAGCATCACCCATCTGATTTAACCGAAAATTATTGTTGTGTATAGAAACTGCTGAATGAGTTTGACAGTTGTACAGTGAGTGAAGGCAGATTTGAATTTCAGTCAGGGTGTCATAATGCAGAAAACTGTTCTTTTGAAGCAGAACTAAATTTTTTAATAACAATATTTTGCAGTGCAATGATTTTATAAGAACCGAGTTCCTCCTTGCAACGTCTGCCTTCAGAGTTTAAGTTAAAGAGGTTCGAAATAATGAGACCGGTGCATTTTTCTTTTGCAGTAATGTTATTATCATCATTTTTTCTTTTGATTCACTGCTTTCAGGTTTCTGCGCCCGGAGAACCGGACTGCAGAAAAGCAAAGATCCCTTCCGATATGAAATGCATTCCGGGAGGAAATTTCATTCGCGGATCGGACAAACCTTCAGTAAATGAAGATACGCAAAAAATCATTCATGATGAAACTCCGCAGATGAACGTTTATGTCAGCGCTTTTTTTATGGATGAAACAGAAGTCACGTATTCGCAGTATCAGGAATGCTATAAGAAAGGAGCATGCAGCAAGGCAGGACCGAATTACAGAGGGTATGACGGACCGAATATGCCCATGCTCGGCCTTTCCTGGTTTCAGGCAAGAGACTTTTGCCTCTGGAAAAGCAAACGTCTTCCCACAGAAGCAGAATGGGAAAAAGCGGCAAGAGGCGACAGGGGAGATTTGTTTCCCTGGGGAAATCAGCCTGCGAACTGTAAAAATTCAATTATCAAAGAAAAAGAAAAGGGATGCGGAACCGGAAAAACATGGGATGTAAAATCGCGACCTTCCGGTAGATACGGACTTTATGACATGGCGGGAAATTCCTGGGAATGGGTAAATGACTGGTACAGTGAAAATTACGCCGCCTGCGGCGAATCCTGCACGGGGGAAAATCCGAAAGGTCCCTGCCAGGGCGCCGAACGATGTCCCGGGCATAAAGAAAAAATCGTAAAAGGCGGTTCCTGGTGGTGGTCATCTGAGTTTGCAAGAGGATCAAACCGAAGGCCTCATTATCCTCAGAACAAGCCCTATCATCATTTTGGGTTTCGCTGTGCAAAGGATATTAAAAATGACTGAATCCTGTGTTCTGTGCGCACTGGCATTAAATCCGGAAGCGATTGCAGGAGGGATGATTTACAAATCCAAAAATTTTATGGTGATCCATCACCAGCCTCCCATTGATATTGAAGGCTGGATTATCATCGTACCTCTCAAACATGCAGAAAGCCAGAGCGGTCTTTCAGACGAAGAACTTGCTGAACTTTACCAAATTGAAAAAAAAATTACCGGAATTCTGGAAATGGATTTTTCTGCGGAAAGAGTCTACCGTGTCTGTTTTTCCGAACAGGTTCGGCACATCCATTTCCATCTGATTCCAAGGACCCGTGAAGTCCCGGGAAACAGAAGAGGACCGAATATTTTTTTGAGGGATGATTCTTCCCTGGTAAGCAAAGAGAAAATAAATCAATTCTGCAGTAAAATTTCTGCCATTTTTGCCGGAGAATCAGGCTGACTTTAAGATGATTTCCAGAAGATCATAAACTGCATCGCTGGAAGAAATTCGATACTTTGCGATGCTTTCGCCTGTCCCGACTCGGATTGAAATTCCGTTTTCAGGCAGAGCGGCAAACATATCTTCATCGGTATGATCGTCGCCGATTGCTACAAAAAGGGCTTCTTCTTCCATCTCAGTTTTAAGCTGATCGACGGCAAGGCCTTTGTTGACTCCCTGCATCCGGATTTCAATCACCTTATTCCCGGGCAGAACCTGCACGGGAATGTTGCTGTAGGTCTCCAGAAGATGGATCATGAGTTCTTTGGCCTGTACGGCGCCGAATTCTTTTTCTGCAGCCCGGTAATGCCAGGCAAGAGAAGCAGTTTTTTCTTCTATGAAAGCGCCCGGAGTGGAACGTGAAAACAAATCGAGGAGAGGGCGGACGGTTTCCTTCCACTCTGTATTGATCTCCTGGAGTTCGACCCAGTCTTTTGTATTGGCGCGTCTTTCCCAGAGACCATGTTCTGCATAAATTTCAAGATTGGTTCCGCCGAACCAGTCTTCCAGAGTTTCTCTCTTTCTTCCGCTGATGATTCCTACATGAAAATCTTTTCTTCCCATCAGAGATTCAAGAAGTTTCATTAAATATTTTGTGGGAGAGGCCAGCTCAGGCCTTTTTTGAAACGGGGCAAGGGTTCCGTCATAGTCCAAAAGAAGACAGAGTTTTTTCCCGCCCCTTGAAGCCCGTATCTGTTCAGCAATTTCATTCGGTGATGTCATTTTTGTATCTATATCTCCTGCCAGAAGCGATTCCAGTTTATCAATAAATGAATTTGCCCAGGAGTGAACGTCCTGGGCAAAAACTCTGTCACGCATGGCTTTCATGCGAATTCTTTTTTCTTCCGGACGCATAATAATGCTGGAATGGATTGCTTCTGCCACCTCGTCAATATCGTAAGGATTTACGATGACTGCTTCGCCCAGTTCTGAAGATGCACCGGCATATTCGCTGAGGATCAGAACTCCGTCTTCATCCACCCGGCTTGCCACAAATTCTTTTGCGACAAGGTTCATTCCGTCCCGAATGGGGGTTACAAGCATGACATCGGCAGCTCTGTACAGAGAAACAACCGTATGGATATCAAAGGACTGGTACAGATACCGAATGGGTGTTGTATTTACCGTTCCGTATTTGCCGTTAATTTCGCTGACAAGGCGATTGATTTCATCGCGAAATTCTTCATAAGCTTCAACATTTTCCCTGGTGGGCACCGCTACCTGAATGTAGCAGACCCGGCCTCTGAATTCCGGATAATTTTCAAAGAAGCGTTCAATAGAAAAAAGCCTTCTGCGGATTCCTTTTGTATAATCCAGTCTGTCAATTCCAAGAATGATGAATTCTTCTGTTGTGGAATTTTTAAATTCCTTGAGTTTCTCGGAAACTTCTTTGCTTCGCGCAAGATCGCTGAATTTTTTTGTGTCAATACTGATGGGGAAGATCCCCAGGTTTACATGCCGCCCTTCATGGTAGACCTGGTTAATGGCAGGTTCTTTTCCGGAGATTCGGACCAGAGCGGATGAAAAATGCCGCATATAAGAAAACGTATGAAATCCGACAAGATCTGCTCCGAGAATCCCTTCCAGAATTTCTTCGCGGGCTGGAAGAATGCGGAAAACCTCTGAAGAGGGAAACGGAATATGCAGAAAAAATCCGATCCTTGCATCGGGGATTTTTTTGCGAATTAGCGACGGAACCAGACAGAGCTGGTAATCGTGAATCCAGATGATATCACCCGGTCTATACACTCTGGCTGTGATTTCTGCAAATTTTTCATTTACATGAACATAGGTATCCCAGTCGTCAAAATGAACAGGCAGAAGATGGAGCAGATAATGAAACAGAGGCCAGATGACTCCGTTGGAAAATCTTTCATAGTAGGCTTCGATTTCTTCAGCAGTTAAATCTACCGGAACCAGCCTGAGATCATCCAGTTCTTTATAGATTTTCTTTTTTTCGGAATCATTGAAAGAAGAAAGATCTCCGGGCCAGCCGATCCAGAGGCCGCCGGATTTTTCAAAGGGTCCTTTTAACCCGGTACTCAGTCCTCCAGAAGACGGAATGGCTTCCGGTCCGTTTTCACCCGCTTTTACGGTTACAGGCAGTCTGTTTGAAATAATTAATAGTCTGTTACTCATCAGCTCCAGGCGCGAACCCTGCCGTCCCGGGCTTCCAGAAGCTCTCCAATTGTTGTTGCAGCATGGATCAGGCCCACATGCGTGTATGCTTGGGGGAAATTCCCGAGAAGC
>JAOUOA010000534.1 GCA_029880625.1 Spirochaetia bacterium | reverse complement strand
CAAAACTGATATGCTCAATATCAACATTCTCTTCTTCTGACCAATCATCTATCTCATCGACCAGGTCATCCCCCTGTCCGTGTTGAAAAAAAACCATTTATTACCTCATTCTCAAGTCATACCGCATAATAAAAGCCTGATACTAAAACAATGAAAAAATTCTGTATATGATTCAAATTTTTTAATTTTTTTCAGTCTCCCTTCAAGTTTTTGCAATATTTATTATTATGGTAATTTTGAATATATTAAGAGAATTTTTATATAATTTCACAGGATGACTTGACACAATTTCCTGATACTAAAACACTATATTTCAATAAATTCAATTTTGAAAGATTCTTTCCTTTTTTTTTACACAAAAAAATTGGAGATTTTTGAATGTCTGTAACTTGAATCAAAATAGACACATATAACTCATGGATTTTTGAATATTCTGTTAACAAAATGAATACAAATCAATTTTTCATAAAAGATATCGAGGTTAAGTCTGTAAATGGTATCCCGGCCGTGACAAGAGCCCTCAGACACTTTCTTGCTTATAATGATATGATTCCTTTGAGACCCATGCTCCAAAGTGTAATCCAGGAGCTTTTAATCAATGCCCTGAAAGCTAACCAAAAAAGAGCCTTTTTCGAAGAAAAAGGTCTGGATTTTATAAATCAATACGTTGAGGGAAACAGTCGATTTGTAAAAATCATCAAGGAAAATAATCTTGTTCATGAAATTCCTGAAGATTCCCATTATAATGTTCTTATCTCTTTTAAATCAAATCATGAAAAGTCTCAAATCATAATTGAAAATAATTCAGAAATGCATCCATTGGAAAAAGAAAAGGTAAAAGAAAAACTGAATAAAGGAAAAGAACTGAATGATTTAACAGATATTATTGAAAATCACAATGATTCCAGCGAAGGTGCAGGAATTGGCCTTGTAATGTCTTCTATACTCCTTAAAAATGCCGGTTTTTCAGAAAACTGTCTGAATTTTTCCAGTGAAAAAGGCATTACAAGATTTTCAATAGAAATTCCAGTATCCTTACATTCCACCACTCTGGATGACAGAGATGCACCCATCAACCATTATCTGAACAGCAGTGAATTTCTACTCCCGGTTCTAAATGAAAGTATTGAAAAGCTCAGCTCGCTTCCAGACAGGAGCAGATTTGATAAAATAAGAGAAATCCTGCTAGATGACCCGGCACTTCTAGCCAATGTGCTAAGGATTTCAGCTCCACACCTTTATAAAAATAGAATAATTGAAAGAGCAATTCGAAAGACAGGAAAAAATCTAATTCTGAATAATGTAAGATCTATCCAGATCAATGAAACTACAAAAAACAATCTAAAAGCACTAAATAGAGCAGCAAAATCGGTTGCAGATCTATGTCATGCGATTTCAAATATTTTTGATATTCATAGAGGTTCAGACCATCCATATATAGCAGGGATCATGCATAATATTGGTTCAAACCTGATTTATACTCTGGATAGGGAAGATCTGATTCACCTTTCTCAGCTGATGGGGCATGATTTTACAAATGATCATTTCTCTGAAGGTAATAATAAAAATATTGAAAAGATATCATCAAGTCTCAATAATGCTAAACTGGGCTGGATTCTGACCAGAATCTGGAATTTTCCTGGAAATATACCGCAAACCATTCTCCATCAAAATCATCCCGAAGGAGCTCCAGAACACAGCATACAAATGGCAGGAATTCTGTATCTAGCTAAATCAATTCATGCGATTAAGGAAAATACAATAAAATGGGATGATCTTAACTTTGATTTTATTCAAAATATCGGTCTTGGAGATCCAAACGAACTTAAAATTATTTTCAATAAGTTTATTTCATCTTGAAAATTTTTTAATACAATTGAATTTAATTGACAATAAATGCTAAACATTAAAATTTAAGGAAAACATCATGAACAATATACCTGAAGAAATTAAAATAACAGTTTCAAGTAAAGATAAGCACACCATTATTGAAATTGACGGCGATGTAAATTTATATAGTGTAAGTCAGCTCAGAAAAAATATTTCTCAGTTGATTGATGACGGAAATCATTCAATTATAATTGACATGAAAAATGTCCGCTATATGGATTCTTCCGGTATTGCCCTTCTTGCAAATCTTCAAAAAAAAATTAAAACAACAAACGGATTTTTCGGAATTCTCCAGATGAATAATGAAATAAAAAATATTCTTCGTCTTGCAGCTCTTGAAAAATATTTTTCAATTTATGATGATATCAACTCTCTGCCTTAAAGAAAATTCTTCTTTTCAAAGTATTATTTGCTAAGGGCAACACCTGAAACAAATGTATTTTGCGGATATTTCCGCATTTCACCCTTAATCTTAAAAAGATCTCCTGATGAAGTTATTTTTTCAGAACGAAATACTTTATATGTATCATTTTCTTTAAATGTAAATTTGATTTCGTTATCATTGCTTCCAGATATTTCTTTAATATCATTGATAGATACAGTAATAAAAAAGATTCCGTTTTTAATCAGAAGTTTCTGATTTCTTGCCGTTATGGATTCTCCTTTCAGAGATCTTCCGTCATTCAGTTTTACTTTCAGTAAACCAGGTTCCTTTACAGGTTCCTTTACAGGTTCCTTTACAGGTTCCTTTACAGGTTCCTTTACAGGTTCCTTTACAGGTTCCTTTACAGGTTCCTTTACAGGTTCCTTTACAGGCTCAGGA
>JAOUOA010000533.1 GCA_029880625.1 Spirochaetia bacterium | reverse complement strand
CTCTTTTTAATCCCAGAATATAATAGATCATTGCAGGAAATAAATAAATCCAGTAAATAAAAATCACATCCACAAAAAGCGCAACTCCGCATATAAAAAGAAAGGAACTGACGGCTACGAAGTTCATTAAAAAATTTGAAGGGATCAGATTTTTTTTAAGGGCAATTACTGAAAAAATAAGAAAGCATGCATAAAGAATTTCTGAAAGAGCAAGGAGAGAGTATCCAAGAGAATAGGTAAGTGGAATCAATGCAGGAAAAAGGAACAGTCCGACAAGTAAAATCCGCTCAAATATTTTTTTTCTGATACGATCTGTTGTCAAAAAAATCCCCCCGTCCAGATAAAAAAAAGAATCATCTTAATTTCGTACCGAACTTTTCTGTATTTTTTTACTTTATCCGAATCTCAAATCAATATTCAGCCGTTTGCCTGAATATTTCAGGCACTCAACCCAAAACATTTTATTTTTATTTATTTTAATATTTTTCAAACAGGTACGTGTATCTTTTTCAGTTAAAGTGCCTGTACTAACGAAAAATATTTAAAAATCATTACATAAAAAATCAGCAGCTCTTCCTGGAGCTTTCCATTAACGGTTTAGAAATTACAGGATTTTCCCCGCATACCCTGCATTGTGGATTTTTTCTCAGTTTGATTTTTCTAAAATTCATATCCAGAGCATCAAAGGTTAAAAGTGAATTATAAAGCGGTTCTCCGATGGATGTTAAGTATTTTACAGCTTCCGTGGCCTGTATGGTTCCCAGCATTCCTGCTATTGATCCCAGAACTCCGGCTGTAGAACAAGTTGGCACTGAATCTCCAGGTGGAGGAGAATCAAAAATGCAACGGTAACAGGCAGTTTCACCGGGCAGAACTGTAATGGTCTGTCCCTGAAAACGCAGAATCCCTCCATGGGAAAAAGGAATTTTAGACAGTACGCATGCATCGTTGATTAAGAATTTTGAAGCAAAATTGTCAGTCCCATCAATCACAAAATCATAATTCTTAATTATGTTTTGGATATTTTCTTCATGAATGCTGCCGAAAATTTCAACCTGAACATCGGAATTGAGAGAATGGATTTTTTCTTTTGCTGAAATGACCTTGTCAACGCCCACATCTGGAGTAGAATGAATGATCTGGCGCTGGAGATTGCTGAGATCCACACGGTCGGAATCTGCAATTCCAAGCTTTCCCACTCCGGCTGCAGCAAGATACAGAAGTGCCGGAGAACCAAGACCGCCTGCACCGATAACAAGAACGCTTGATGAAAGGAGTTTTGCCTGCCCTTCAATACCGATTTCATTGAGAAGAATATGTCGGCTGTAGCGTTCTAGCTGATTTTCTGAAAAATCCATAGTTAATGCCCAGTATAATCAAATGAAATCATTTGTGGAAAGAGATTTTTTCAATTTTATTGGAGAAATCTTGTAAAAAACTGTGGAAAAACACGTAATAATTCACATGAGATTATTATACTATTCTAAAACGTTTAGAAGATAATCCCTGAATAAAACTCTTCTTTCATAGATTATATAATTCTTATAAAGCTAAATAAAGTTTTTATCATGCATTTCAGAATTCATACAGATTTAAATATTTTATTCAATTCCAGGATAAAGTTCCATTTTTCGTGCAACAATTTTAAATTTAATCACATAGTATTTGTATGAAAAAACAATCAAATTCTGAAAAATGGATTGAAAGATAATGACTTCTGATTTTAATTTTGATAAACGCATCAGCGTTCTGGAAAACAGCATGCAGTGGGCCCATGGAAGCATCAATAAAATTGAACAGAGCCTTGAAGATCTGAAAAATGGACAGATCAAGATCATTGACAGATTTGCAGAGATCAATGAACGAATCTTTTCAACCAATGAAAGGATTACAGCAGAAACAACTCAGCTTGAAGAAAAATTCTACTCCATAAATGAAAAAATTACAGCTGAAACATCTCAACTTGAAGAAAAAATTACAGCTACCAATGAGCGCATTACTAATCTTCAGGTGCATCTCGAAAACAAAATTACTGAAACCAATGAGCGCATTTCCAGTCTGCAGGTGCATCTCGAAGGTAAAATTGCAGCACTTCAGGCGCATACCGATGAAAAATTCCTGGGAGTATATGAGCAGTTTAACTTAGTTCACAAAGAAATAGCAGGAATTCACAGGGCAATATCAATTCAGACAAAATGGCAGCTTGCATCTATTTTGGCCAGCGCCAGTTTAATTTCCATTCTTTTGCCGGTGATGCTGAAGCTTTTGTAAAATTCCTGACAGTTTTTTTATAAATTCACCACATCAGGAAGCATTTTACCCCAAATAATTTGTTTTAAATTCATTTTTATCTTAATATTCATAAATAATAAAGAGGTGAATATGAAATTAAAACAATTTTTTTCTGCCGCTGCTGTTTTCATGAATTTCCCAATTTTCATGTTTGTCAGCTGTCTGTCACAACAGGATTACTGTTATTACAGACTGGAAAACTTTGGTGGAAAGGGCGTCTGTGAACTTTTTGCTGCGATGGCTCTATCCACAGACAATCAAACAATTTCAAATGCAGCGCTTCTTCAATGCGCTGTTGTATATCAAGAAGATCAAGAATGTAAAAAGAAATCAAAAATAATACCGGGAGTTATTTTGAGTTGGTAGGGAAATCAAGAAAATCAGACATGATAATAAAAAACCCGGCGAAGACCGGGTTTTTTT
>JAOUOA010000532.1 GCA_029880625.1 Spirochaetia bacterium | reverse complement strand
AAATAAAGTTACTTTTGTCGGCACTGATGGAAGGCGACTTTCAAAAATAACACGTGAGTTTCCAGATATACTCCCATTTGAAAAAGGAATCATTTTGCCGGGCAAAGCAGTTAAAGAAATCCAGAAACTTCTTGATTCTGGCGAAATAGGAAAAATTGCTTTTGAACCAAGAGATAGAAGAGTTTATTTCAGGATAGGAGATGTTGACTTAATCTGCAAGCTGATCGATGGACAATATCCTGATTATGAACAGGTAATTCCTAAAAAAGTTGAACAGACACTTAAATTAAATAGGAATCAATTTGAACAATCTATACGTCAGGTTGCTGTAATGGCTGCAGAACCTTCCCGGCAGGTAAAATTCATTTTTAACGATGGTCTGATTTTAAATGCCACAACTCCTGATCTCGGGGATTCTCAGGCGTATGTACAATGTGAATATTCAAATGAAGAAATCACAATTGCTTTTAATTCAGGATATCTTACTGATATTATAAAAAGCCTTAATTCAGATCAGATTGTTCTTGGATTTTCTTCGTCAAGTTCTCCAGCTGTAATCAAGGATCCTGATGATGGTGATTTTATCTCCGTCATAATGCCCATGAAAATATAATCAGGTGCATTTTCTTTGAAGATCGTTTCTCTTCATCTTGAAAATTTCAGGACATATAGAAAGATAGATCTTGAATTTAATTCCAGACTTACATTTATAACGGGAAACAATGCTTCAGGAAAAACAAACATCCTTGAAGCATTGAGTCTGTTATCGCATGGAAAGTCCTTCAGGGGCTCTTCCGATTATGAAATGGTTTCTGATGGCTGTTCCCATTATTACATATCATCCAGATACGACAGAAGAAACCAAAAACATGAAATTGAAATTGGATGTGATGTTTCATCAGGAAAAATAAAAAGAAAAATTAAAATGGATTCAAAAGTTCTTTCAGGACGTCCTGCGCTTGTTGGAAATCTCATCAGTGTAATTTTCAGTCCTGCTGATATCATGATTGTAGAAGGCGGGTCAAGCATACGACGAAGATTTCTTGATCTGGTTATTTCCAATCAGAATCCTGATTATTTGAAAAATTTAATTCTCTACAACAGAAGCTTAAGACAGAGAAACAGTATCTTAAAAAGGATCAAAGAAAAAAAAGCATCAGCACAGGATTTGCTTCCGTGGGAATCCGGGATTTCTGAATATGCGGAAAAAATTACAAAATCGCGTCTTGACTTTATAAATAAATTTCAGGAAATTTTTCAAAATTCTTTGAAGCGTATTTCTGGATCCAGGGATTTTGTTTCTATGGATCTTCAACTCTGTGAAAAAGAAACACATCCAGGATTTAAAGAATCATTAAAAGATGTCATATATAAAGATATTTCAGCCGGTTTTACTACAATTGGACCTCACAGGCATGGAATTTATTTTCAAATTGATGGAAGAGATATTTCAGCATACGGAAGTCAGGGGCAGAAACGCAGTTTGGTTTTAGCTTTAAGAGTGGCTCAATTTTATTATTTAAAAGAAAATTTAAAAATTTCACCTCTTCTCTTAATTGATGATGTAATAAAAGAACTTGATAAAGAACGAAGATCAGCGTTTGCCGAGCTTCTCCATGAATCCGGCCAGGCCATTTTTACAACTCCGGATCTGGAAGGAATGGAGTCCTTTTTAAAGGATACGAAATCACAAATTGAAATTATAAATGTTAATTCGAAAGGCAGCGTATTGAAATCACAACTGGAAAATTAAATGTTTAAAAAAGAAAAGGATATCAGTGAAAAGTTAAATATTCTGAAGGATAAAGCAGAATTAATTCATTCTATTTTTAAAGATAAAACAGAATCTATCATCAAGGATGAAATCATTATTCAGATACGATCCAAATGGAATTTTATTGCAGGCGCTTTATCTCTTCATTCTATTCCGGTTAAATTAAAAGGAAAAATATTGACAGTCCGTGTTGAAAAATCCGTATATGCGCAGGAATTAAATTTATATACCAACTGGATTATGGATCGGTTAGAAGAATTGTCGTTTTCTGTTGATTCAATTAAAATAGAAACAGGGACCATCAAACCAAATGAAAAACCTGAAAGGAATGAGGGGAATCCGCAAAAAATGACCGATAATAATAAAAAATTAACAGGGGCTCAGTTTGAGCTGCTTGAGGGCCTTCAGAACAGGGATTCATAAAACCGATGTTTTCAACAATTGCATATATACTGGGTCTTGTTGTTGCAGTAACCATTTTTTTAAATTTACTGTCTGCAAAAGAATCACTGAAAAAAAAGGAAAAGAAAGAGAAAAAAGATCCTGAAATTCTTGATGCAAAAAAAGTATTTCAAATGAAATCAGACAGGCCCAGACCACGAATCTGTCCGGTTTGCGGTACACTTCTGAATCAGGACGAATATTTACTGGCTTCAATTGAACCGGAAAAAGAAGGACAGAAACGACAGGCACATATTTACGGATGTAAATATTGTTTCACAACAGATGGTGTAAATTTACAGCTGTCAAAAATGGAGCCATGATACGTAATTTTATTATATTTTTTTTGATTCTATTATCCGTCGGCTGCAGAAATTCTTCAGTTGTTAAAGAAGCGCCCCAAAATCAATCCGGAACACTTTGCGGAGAAAATGAAAAAGAATTTACAGATCAATTTAACAATAAATTTTATCAAATCAGAAGCGATTTGAACCTTATGGTTCCCGTC